>NZ_JBEPBF010000155.1:0-21377 GCF_040298985.1 Streptomyces sp. NPDC001093
CACCACCCGCATGCTGAACATCTCCACCGGCTCCCGGGAGCGTGTCGTCGACCTCACCGCCGAGTGTGAGGACTTCCTGCGCGAGGCGGCGGCCGACCTCGGACGCAAGGACCGGACAAGTACATCTCCGGCAAGATCAGCCCGTACCACCCACAGCGCTGCGTCGGGTCGTTGCGATCCTCGGCCCTCGGCCGCCACCGGAGGAACGACCGCCACCGGTGGGGCTGGGTCCGGACAATGGGGCGCCGCATTGGTTGCGTTCCTCGGCCGCCCCAGACGGCGACCGCCAGGCTGTGGTGCCCCACCAAGATCGGCTGCCCCATGTGGTTTCGATCCTCGGTCGCCCCGAAGCGCGACCGCTAGCGGCATCACGACCGTCCCTAAGGACGTCAGCGAGCCGTTGTGATCCTCGGCCGCCCCGAAAGCCGACCGCAAGCCTGCATCAAATCTGAGACCTTGCACAGGGTGGCTGTGTTGCGATCGTCGGTCGCCGCAGGAGGGGGCGACCACCACCCGATACGACAGATTTTGACGCCACTCCTTACTTAAAGTTGCGATCCGCGGTCACCCCGGAGGGCGACCGCCGCCCGGGAGGCGCGGTTCGCCGTGGTGATCGACACCTTGTTGCGATCCGCGGTCGCCCCGGAGGGCGACTGCCACGGCCGGCCACCCCGATCACACCACACGACCCGAAGGGTTGCGATCCTCGGCCGCCCCAGAGAGCGACCGCCACTCGTAGAACGGGTCCCCGGAGGCGCACGCCTCGGTGCCGTTGCGATCCTCGGTCGCCCCGGAGGGCGACCGCCACGACTTGGGGCGCCAACTTAGTGATCTCCGTGGAGGAGTTGCGATCCTCGGTCACCCCGGAGGACGACCGCCACCGGCACCGGCCGCCGACGCGCCGCGGACAAGGTGGCCGTTGCGATCCTCGGTCGCCCCGGAGGACGACCGCCACCGTTGAAGATGGCCCCGTAGAACCGGTCGAGATCGAAGTTGCGATCCTCAGTCGCCCCGGAGGGCGACCGCCACGAGCGCGTAGCCGTTGATGTACTGAGCGGTCAAGTTGTTGCGATCCTCGGTCGCCCCGGAGGGCTACCGCCACAGGACCATGATCCGGCCGATCAGCGTGTGCTCGGAGTTGCGATCCTCGGTCGCCCGGGAAGGCGACCGCCACGCCGTATGTGCATCCGGGGTGCCCAGACCTTTCTGGTTGCGATCCTCGGTCGTCCCGGAGAACGACCGCCACGAGGCTTGGACGGCTCCTTTCAGGCTGTAGCCATGGTTGCGAACCACGGTCGCCCCGGAGGGCGACCGCCACGGCCCGTTTGCAGCGCGCTCTTGAGTGCGGCGAGGGAGTTGCGATCCTCGGACGCCCCGGAGGGCGACCGCCACCCACGGCCTCTTGCTCGGGCTTGATGAAGTGCTTGACGTTGCGATCCGCGGTCGCCCCGGAGGGCGACCGCCACCGCCTGGGTGCGGCCTCAAGACGCCCCACTCGCTGTGGTTGCGATCCTCGGTCGCCCCGGAGGGCCGCATTGGCGCGGGCAGTAGGCGTAGTGCTCCAGCGCGGAGAGGGAGACGTGGACGAGGTCTCCCTCTCCGCGCGGCTGTGCTGGTGTGGTCATCCGATCAGGGTGGTGAGGGTGACGCCCTCGGGCAGTCCGGCCTCGTGCACGTCGACTTGGTAGTCGGTGAAGGCGCGGGCGGTGGCGTCGCCGGGGCCCTTGACGGTGATGCGGTCAAGGAGTTGGCGGGCAGGGGCTTTGCCGTACTTGTCGTCGTGGGTGAAGACGTACAGGCCGCGCAGGTTGAGTTCGCCGCGGGCGGCGGCGCGGTCGTGGTCGAACATGAGGGTGAAGGCGCGCCAGAACATGGCGAGGTCGTCGCTGGTGACGCCGGTGCGGGCGGCGAGGGGGGCGCTGAAGTGGCCTTCGCCGCGGTAGAGGCCGTAAGGGACGATGTGTTTGGAGCCCATCTCGGTGTTCTTGCCGGCGTCGACGTCTTCCTGCTTGGTCGGGGTGACGCGGGTGATGCCGTATTCGAGCGGGGTGACGGGGTCGACGGAGCGGGAGAAGGTGAGCTGGACGGGTCCGCGGACGCGGCCGGCCTGGCGGTCCTTTTTGCCTGTGGTCATCACGGCGCCGAACATGCGGACGTCGAAGAAGGTCTGGCACATCCACTGCTGGGCGTCGAGCTGGCTGGCCTTGTCTCCGAGGGCGTCGGGGGCGTAGGCGCGTTCGTGCTGGGCGTTGAGGGCGACGCCGGCTTCGACGTAGATGTCGTAGCCGGGTTTGTTGTCTTCCTCGTTGAGGAGGGAGACGGTGTTGCGGATCTTCCGTTTGAGAGCGACGTCGGTGATCAGACCCTGGCCCGAGACGGGGTCGGTGCGGGGCATGCCGCCGGCGTCGGGGTCGCCGTTGGGGTTGCTGTCGCGTGCCTCGATCAGGTACACGAAGTCGATCTTGCGGGTCGGGTCGAGGTGCGGGTCGGTCATGGATGGCTCTCCTGGTCAAAGTGATGGTCTGCGCCTGCCGTGTTGGGGCAGGAGGGCGTCGGATCGGGTGAGGGTGGTGCTGCGGCGGTCAGGCCGCCGGCTGCTCTGTCCCGGGCTCGCCCGCGCTGCCGTTGTCGCCGGCTTCCTTGGCCGCCTTGTGGGCGGCGCGGGCCGCGTTGTCGGCGGCGCGCTGCTGTTCGTAGCCGAGGACGAACCACGCCTGCTGCCGTGTGGGCAGCAGGACAGGGATGCCGTCGTCGAGTTGGGCGAGCGCGGCGAACGCCTCGGACAGGCGGGCGTCCAGGGCGTAGTACGTGCCGCGTTTGTCGCGGCGCAGCCGTTTGAGGTGGCCGTTGGCGCCGGTGCGCAAGGTGGTGAGGACGGCGGCGGGGGCGGTCATAGCGGTGCCGAAGTACTTGTCGCCGATGGTGGTGTTGATGTCGGGCAGGGCAGCACGCTGGATGGCTTCGAGGACGGCGAAGGCACGCCCGCACAGGTAGCCGGGCTCCCTGTTGGGGTCGTCGAGTTGAGGTGCGGGGCCGGTCACCTGGTGGTCCTTCCGGTTCGGGTGGAGTGCGAGGCGGAGCAGGGCGGTGCGGGGATGGTCCACGCGGCCGTCGGCGCGGATGCGCTGCAGTAGGTAGGGCAGAAGGCGGGCGGGCACAGGGCTGCGGGTGAGGGCGGCGTGCAGCAGCTCGTGCTCCAGGCCCTTCGGTGCGCTGCGGGCCACGTATCGGCCGGCCTTGTCGTCCCAGCGGCCGGCCGCCAGGGCCAGGTGCCACAACGGCAGATAGCGGTACTTGCGCTCCCAGCCGTCGTAGACGTGGTGGTGTTCGAACCAGGCACCGAGGTGGTTGCGCAGGCGGCCGACGGGAATGTCCAGCCAGTCCAGCACCACGGCGCGGGCGTTGTTCAGGCCGAGGGTGAGCGCGTAGTAGGCGCCGGGGTCCAGGCGCTCGGCGGCGACCGGGTCGGGGCACTCGTGCAGCGCGTCCAGCAGCTTGGCGACGCTTTCCTCGGTCGGGGTGTCCAGCGACTCGAAGAGGTCGTCGACCGGCTCCTTGGTCCACCACACACTGACCGTGTCACTGCCACGCCGGCGGTGCGTGTCGGTGGCCAGCAATAGGTTGAGTGCGGCCATGGCGCGGCTGCCGCAGCGCTCGCACACCGGGGTGTTCACCAGCTGCAGGGCCCCGCCGCGTCCCTGGGCGGCGGCGTTGATGCTGATCAGCTGGGAATCCCGGCCCAGGCCGCTGGTGGGGATCGCCCCGGACTTGATGCTCTCGGGGATCGTGGCCAGCAGATCTCCCTGCCGGCCGCAGACCAGGCACAGGCCGGTAGCGCCGCTGCCGGACTTGCGGGCGCGTACGGTCGCCGCCCAGAAGGAGCGGGCAGTGGGCAACTGGTGCAGCCAGGTACCGTCATGGGCCATCAACGCGACGTTGTCGGCGGCCGTGATGCCGTCGGGAAGCTCCACGCGGGACAGACCGCCGCCGGTCACAAAGGTGCGCACGGTCTCGGCGTAGGGATCGTCCGGGGCGGTCTGGGTCCAGGAGAGCAGCAGGTCGGTGTATTCGCCCTGCCGGCGGAGCGCTTCCTGCATGGCCGCCTCGCTCGCGGTCCCGTCCGTGCCTGTCTTCGGCACCGCGAGGACGTACTGGGCGGTGTCGACCATCAGGTACGGCGGCGGCATCTTGCCGGACCGGTAGGCGTAGGGGGTCTCGCTCGTCAGAGGCTTGTCCTTCGACCCCTTGGCGGGCCGGCGGTCGTCGAGCCGCGCGGACTTGCCGTCGACATCGATCCGCAGCACCCACTGAATTTTCTTGGGCCGGTAGTAGGCGGGAGGAAGAGTGCCATCAGCCTCGGCCCGCTCGGCGACCTCCGTCAGACGTTGCAGCAGCATCGGCGCCTCACCCCGCCTCGGCCCCGTCAACGCGCCAGCCGGAGCCGGCAGGCATGGCCACCTCGCCCGCGCCCAGGGGCCTCAGCGGTACCTTCAGCACGCCCTGGCGCAGCTGGGCGTGGAACCAGCGGTACTGCTCGCCTCCGGAGGGCGGATAGACGATGGAGTGCAGCATCACGCCCAGGTCCTCATCGCGTGCGATGGGCGCGGCGTCGGACTGCGGGCCGAAGGAAGCACTGAACTCACGGCAGCCGAGGAACGGCTGGGCGAAGCAGGCGCCCTTGTCCACACGGCGGCGCAGCTGCTCACGGTATTTCTCCTCGCGCCCGCCCTGGCCTCGTTCCGTCAGGACGACCTGCGTGTGGATGCGGTAGTGGACGTCGCGCAGCAGCATGCTGTTGCGCTGGTCCCGGTCCCTCTCGACGTCGTACCGGCGGCGGGGATCCTTCCGCAGGGCCGCGACCTCGCCGGCCGTGGTGACGGACTTGACCTCGTTGCGCCGGATCGACGTCCACTCGATCGGTGCCAGAACCTCGATCGCCCGCACCACGTAGGTGAACTCCGGCTTCCAGAAGATGGCCTCCAAGACCCCCGCCGCAGCGGAAGGACTCATCACCGGATACGAGACCCGCTCCACCTTCAGCTCCGGCCGGGTGAAACAGGCCAGCGGACCGGCCACCTCCACCACCAGGTCCGGAAACACCCAGCCGTCGTTGCCACGCCGCTCAACCCGGCTCTGGGGCACGGCCTTACGCTCTGCCAACCTGCACAACCCCTCTCGCGATTCCCCAACTGGCCACAATCCACGCTGCGTTGTCGTCCAGCGAGGGCGATGCCAGTGGGTGCACACGCTAGAGGCCGCCACTGACATCGCCCGCTGACCTGCTGGTTAACCGACAGACAGGCGAAGCCGCAGCCGCCCGTGCCGCGCTAAGAAGAAAACGACGATCACCACAACTCCCCCTACCGTCACCGGGGCCGGAGTCACTGCCGGATCGATGTACACGAAACCCCTCACCTCTTCATTGAACTTTTCTGGCACAGCAGCTCGATGATGTCGGGCGACCAGGGGGCAGCCGCTACCGGTTTCGCCACAGAGGAGACAAAACTACGTACATCGCCGTACGGGACGAACGGAAGCGAGCGGGGCCCAGGAACTCACGTTCCTGGACCCCGCATCGACCTGGTCAGGCACGGCCAGAAAAGATCAATGTTTCGATCCTCGGCCTACCCACCGGACACCATCCGCTGGTGAGGCCGCCACGTGATCCTTGGCAGACCACAAGGGCCATGGTGGCACGCCCGGACGCGGGCGGGACGGCGGATCGACGGTCACAGGCTGAAGGCCCTGCGGTCTTCGGGCTCGTCCGGGTCCAGTCCTCGCTGCTCGTGGTAAGCCCCGAGCCACCAGATGAGGTCACCAGTGACCGGCAGGGCAAGGCCGGACCGCAAGGCCGCCTCCGCCTCCCGGCGCGGCAGGGAGGCGGTGTGCTGTTGCAGGCTGCGCAGGACCTCCGGCCCGCACGGACGCAGCGGATCGCGCAGCCGGGCAATGGCGGACTCGATGGCCTCCCGGTCTTCCTCGTGGCGGATGACGACCGCGGGAATGCTGTAGCCGTCCTCGATCATCTGGAAGGCGTGGTCGACCGCCGGGAAGTCCAAGCGGCGCCGCAGTTCCTCGATCTCCTCACCCAGCGTGTTCTGCAGGGCGTAGCGGACCGGGTAGTAACGCTCCAGCGCTTCCAGGTCGTCGGGGCGGGCGAGGTCCGGCCCGAAGTAGGTGTCGCTGGCCTGCACCGCTGCCCGGTACTCGGTGCCGCGCGGCTCGCCGCCGTCCGCCGGCCGGAAGATGACCACCGTGCCGCTGGACAGACGGCCATCACGGTTGCAGCGGCCGGCCGCCTGCTGCATCGACTCCGCCGGCGCCCACGCCCGATACACCTGCGGGAAATCGAGATCAACGCCGGCCTCGATCAAGCTGGTCGACACCAGCTGCACCGGCTTACCGTCAGCGAGCAACTCCTTGACATGGTTGATAACTTCACGGCGGTGCCCGCCCGTCATCCGGGTCGACAGATGCCGCACCTCTCCCGCCGCTGCCCGGTCTTCGAGGTGGCGGTGAAGGCGGGCCGCATCCTTAGTGGTACCCGCCACGATCAGGACCTGCCGGTGCCCTGCCGCCTCCTCGGCGATGCTCTCCAAGGTGACGCCCTCGCCTGTCCGCCACTCATAGGTGACCCGGTGCAGCGCTTCGAAGAGAGCGGACGGATCCTCCACGATCGCCCGCCGCTCAAGCCCCCTCCACCGGGGCAGCTCCCAGAACGAGGGCTGGGTGGCCGACACCAGCAGCACGGTGACCCCGAAGTGATCGACGAGCCCGCGCAGCACGCTCAGGATCGGAGCGAGCAGGCGGTCCGGCAGGGCCTGGACCTCGTCCAGCACGATCACGGAGCCGGCCAGGTTGTGCAGACGGCGCATCTGCGACGGCTTGTGGGAGAACAGCGACTCGAACAGCCGCACCGTGGTGGTCACCACGAACGGAGCATCCCAGTTCTCCGCTGCCAGCCTGGCGGCATGCGCCCGCCGCTTCCACTCGTCCTGCTGAGTCTGGGACAACCCGTCGAGCGGCGCCTGCGCATCGAGATCCACCCCGCTGTGGTGCTCCAGCACCACCGTCTCCTCCTCCGAACGAGGCTCAGGATCCAGGAGGCGCCGGTAGACGGCCGCGTTCTGCTCCGTGATGGAAATGAACGGCACGGCCAGAACCACACGCCGCATCCCGTGCGCCGCCGCATGCCGCAGCGCGAACCCCCCGGAAGCCAGCGTCTTGGCCCCACCGGTGGGCACATGCAGCACGTACACGCCCGGCTCCCCCGACGCCGCAGCACACGCCTGCTCGTACACCGACTGCCGCACCGCATCCACCGGAGACGGCTCACGCCCCGCCAGCAACTTCGCCCGCCGCGTCTCGTACCGCTCCACCAGCACGCCCATGTCCACAGGCTCGCGCAGACGCACCGCAGCGTTCTCGAAGTGTGCGGACGTATCCAGGAAGTCCGCATCCACCACACAGCTGAACAGCATGCGCAGCAAGAGATCCAGACCCAGCCGGCGCTCAGGCTTGGGTAGATCCATCAACCATCCCGGCACAGCGGGGCGCGGCTGCGGATGGATCTCCGGAACCACATCCTCCACGGCACGGATGGCTTCCTCGACAAGCCTGGCGTGCTCTCCGCCAGGCTGTGCCTTGACCAGCTCGGTCTTCAACCTGTCCAAGTTCGGCAGGCCACCATGATGGCCGAAGACCACCGCGCCGAACGCCAACTGCGTATACCGGTCGGCCAGGAGAGTGCCGGCGTGCTTGTGCGGCAGCCCGACCCGGCCGCCACCACGACGCTCCGCCGCCAGGAGCCCATCCCGCCAAGAACAAGTCCCCTTGCCCACATCGTGGATCAAGGCAAGGTACGCAGCCAACTCCCCCGCACCGAACACCCCACCGAACCGCCTCGCCAGCGCCGCCGAGCCACGCAGATGCCCCTCCAGCGAATGCCGCCTCCCCGACACAGCACTGCGACTGTGCGCGTACAACTGACCAACGGACGCCTGCATAGCCAACCCCCCAGGACAGAACACAACCTGTGCGTGAACCTTGCGGATCGGAAACGTACACGCCGCCACTGACGACGAGCCTGTAAAAGTAGAAGCAAGATGAGGCAGCCGACAGTCGCGGCTATGATCCGGAGCCCTTATCGGTGACAACGAGCCTGCTTCGGAACCTGAGGTGCACACGCAACACGCGGACCGCACCGAAGCCGACGACCCATTTCGCGCCATGCGTCCCTCCTCAGTAGCTTTCTAGGAACTACCGACTACTCTGATCTCGCTGGTCAGCCAGCGTGGCGGTCGCCCTCCGGGGCGGCCGAGGATCGCAACGGCGGGCCCGCCCAGGTCGCCACCACCGTTGCGTCGTGGCGGTCGCCCTCCGGGGCGGCCGAGGATCGCAAGTACGCGGAGCGCTACCCCGACGGCTACCGGCACGATTGTGGCGGTAGCCCTCCGGGCGGCCGAGGATCGCAACACCAACATGCCCGAACTGCTGACCGCGTGGTGGGTGTGGCGGTCGCCCTCCGGGGCGGCCGAGGATCGCAACTGATAGTTGGTTCGCTCGGTCGTGGCTTCCATGAGTGGCGGTCGCCCTCCGGGGCGACCGAGGATCGCAACGCGGACCTGGTGCGCGACTACAGCGCGCCCGACCTGTGGCGGTCGCCCTCCGGGGCAACCGAGGATCGCAACTCCACGCTCAAGGGGCTCATCGGGTCGTACGACGTCGTGGCGGTCGCCCTCCGGGGCGACCGAGGATCGCAACACCCCGAAGTACCCGAAGTCCGACACCACTGGCGCCAGGTGGCGGTCGCCTCCGGGGCCGTTCCCCGACTCCCCGCTGTATGCCGTGATGCTGCTCGACCGCACACACGCGGCCTGACTGGCGCCACCTTACGGCCCGCGCCCGCCCTCGAAGGGGGTGAGGGCGGGCGCTGTCACTTCGTGGGCCTGCACCGCTGCGGCGTCGGATCACCGCCGCGGCGGGTCAGTCCCCTTCCCGGTGTTGCGCCCTGGTGTCAGTCGCAGGTGTTCAGCATCTCGACGAGCTTGTTCTTCTCAGGCCCGGTGATGCTCAGCCCGTAGCCGTACTTCACGTCGGTCCAGGCCCGCGCGTACGTGCACCAGTAGTCCTTGTTCGGCGGCGCCCACTGGTCGGGGGACTGGTCACCCTTGGACCGGTTGGAGCCGGCCGAGACGGCGATCAGCTGCGAATGGTCGAGATCGTTCGCGAACCTCTTCCGCTTGTCAGTGGTCCAGGTGTCCGCACCAGAGCGCCAGGCGTTAGCGAGGGGCACCATGTGGTCGATGTCGATCTTGGAGGCGGAATCGACCGTCTTGTCGTCGTAGGGGCTGTACCAGGTTCCGGCGACGGCCCGGCACAGCGAGTCCTGCGTGACGCCCTTCCCGTCACGGGCGAGGACAACCTCGCGGGTGTCGCATTCCCCGTACTGCTTGATCCAGTGAGGGAACTTCGCGCGGCTGTAGCCGGCCATCGAGTGGGGGGCCTCGATGACGAGTTCGTCGAGTTCCTTGCGGGCGACGTCGGCGCCTGGAGGCTCGGGAAGGTCACGCCGCACGACCTGCGCGGCTGCTGTGGTTGCGGGAGTGGCGGCGGCAGCGGGGACGGCGCTGACCGTGACGAGGAGGGACAGACACGTCACGGCGAGGGTGGCGGCGCGGCGCCGCACGGATGAGATGATCACGAAGGAATCAACTAGCGGCACGGGCCGCCGCAGTGCTGCTTCGTCCCTCGATCGCGGTGTGCCGCTCTGGCTAGTTGACGCGGTGAGCCGCCCTGCTTCCCGCCGGCGTCCCGCGACCGGGTGACGTGGCGTGGATATGCCCCGGCTGGTCAGCCTGGGGCAGCTAGGCTGCCCGCCGAATAGCCAGCTCGGTGAGAGGGAGCCAAAGGCGTCGGCAGCAGTGGTGAGCCTGCGGGATCTCTGCGATGGCACTGATCACGGCAGCCAGGCACCACTTCTCATCCCGGCGGGACACCGGCATCAGCCGGCCGCAGTGCCGGCGGCGCTCGGGCACAGCGCACAACGACACTGCCGGCCCTGCCCACCGCCGAGGTCGCGCGCAAGGAACTGGCCGGCCTGACGGTCGCGGCCCAGGGGACAATGAGCGGCTTCAGCCGTGCCAAGTTCCCGCACTGGGCCGAGCAGGGCGCCCACTGCGACGCCCGGGAAAGGGTGCTCGAGCGCGACGGCACCGGCGTGCAGCGGGCTGCCGAGTGCCGGGCGAGCTCGGGCCGGTGGACCAGCGTCTACGACGGCAAGATCCTCACCTCTGATGAAGGAAATCTATGCGCCCACACCGACCACCCCCAGCAGCGCAAAGCGGACCCCTGCGAAAGCCGGACCAGGAAGCGATGAACATGAGCGCGGCTGCAGGCCCTGACCGGCACGTCGACGCGGTCACGGCCGGGCCGGGCGGGGTGATGACCGACGACGTCGGCGTCATCACCGGCGACCTGACCGTGCGCACGGATCTCGGCACCGACGGACGCACCGCGCACGTCAGCGTCCAGTACACCGGCGCCGAGGAGTGGTACACCCTTACGGGAAGTCCCGCGCCCGTCCCGGACGGCGACCTCGCGGCCTACCACCAGGGCCTGCTCGACCGCATCCGGCAGGGCCAGGCCGCCGAGGCTTCCTGATGCTGCGGGTGCCTGCGCCCCGACCCGCGTTGCGGCACAGGCGCCCGCAGCCCCACTGCGCGAAAGACGCCGACCAACCCTCGTGCATCAAGGGACTTTTCGATGATCCGAGCCGGCTCGTTCCTCGGGCGCCTCGTCAAGGCCCTCGCCGCCGAACCCGCCCCGACCCCGCCGGGCCACAGGCCCAGCCTCGCGCGACGGTTCATCAACGCCCTCGCTTGCCGGCCGCCCCACGCCTGACCCCAGGCCCAGGATCAACGCGCGAAGGACGCCCGGTAGCTTCGGGTGACGGGGCTGAGCACTGCCGGCTCCGCCCCGTAGCACCCCGCTCAGTTCAACACCGCCGCCCGGCGGGCCGGCCCGTCAGGCAGCCAGGCCGAGCTTGCTCAGCGCGGTGGTCCAGTCGGTGACGATCGCGTTCTGCGCGGCCTTCAGGGTGACCTTGCCGGAGCAGACGGCGGTGTGCAGCTTAGTCTCCACCAGGTCCTTCAGGTTGTTCACCCCCGAGTCCGCCTTGTGGCCTGGATCGGCCGGCTCCACCCACAGATTGCGGGCGTCGTTCGGGTCCCCGCCGAGCTGGAGGCTGATGAGGTGGTCGTACTCGGCGTCACCCATCTTGCCGGTGTAGCCATAGGAAGCGGCGTTCAGCCGCTTCTCCTTGCCGGTCACCGCCTCCGGCGGCCGGATGTTCTTCGTGTAACCGCCCTTGCGGCAGATCGTCGTCGCCAGATTCCCCTGCGTCACCGCCGGAGACGTCGCCCCCGGCGTGCACTTCAAGTCCTCAAGCCGCTCACCCTTCTCCATGCGGTAGTGGCAACTGCCCGCCGGCGGCTGCTCCTGCACCGTGTACGTCGACTGCGGCCCCGCACCCACCGGGATCTCCCCCACCGACCCGCCGGCCCCTGCCGTATTCGACGGCCCGGCAGCCGACGCACCGTTCTTCCCCGCCGATCCCCCACCCGAATGCGTGCCCGAGGACGAACACCCCGCCAGCACAAGGCAGGACAGCACCACCAGCGGGACAGCACGACGACACAACGAACTCATGACGACCCCTCACGGACGAACAGCAGCTGAGCAAATGCTCCCCCACCCCTTTACCCGGCTACTCCCCGGGACCCGGGCGGACAGGCGCACGCCCCCTCGCGACGGGGGTGCTGAGCCCACGGCACTTGCCGTGGCGCCCGTGTGAGGCCATCGACTCGGCCGCCCTCCGGCGGCGTCTACGCCAGTACGTCACTTCGACGTGTCCCCCACCCGAGTGCCACTGTCCCCGGCGCGCGGCGGAGGCTATGTGTCGAGTCCGTCGTTGCTGTAGTGAATCGGGTACTCGGTGGTGAAGTCCTCGACGGGCGTGGCCATGTCTGCGCCTATTGGTCACGCGCCTGCCGGTCCTCGTCGCTGAGGAGAGGGTGCACGGGTTCTGTGACGGGTGCGTGCCAGAGCTACGCCCTGCTGAAGGTCACCTTCAAGGCTCTCCGCAGGGTGAGCCTCGACCCGTCGGCCATCACCCGCATCGCCCGAGCCGCCCTCGTCCTGCTTCAGCTGGAGCACGCCGCACTGCCGGAACCGAGATGACGAACCGTCACGAGACGGCACCGCGAAGGGTTCACTGATCTCGCTCAAGAATCGGTCGATGGATGAGCGGCTTCGTCTATCGAGACCCGCCCCCGCCAGTAGGCAAGCTGGTCTCTCGTTCTCAGGGTGTTGGGATGGTCGGGCCCATGCATCTGCAGCCGGTCGGCCAGCAGAGCGGCCAGAGCCTCTGCAGCTCCCGCTGCGTCCCCTGCCTGGCCCTGTCGAACGGCCAACCAGTAGGCAAGCTCGTTCTTCGTTTTCAAGGTGTCAGAGTGGTCAGGACCCCGGGCCCGTAGCCGGTCGGTGAGCAGTTCAGTCAGGGCTTCTGCAGCTCCGGCTGCGTCGCCAGCCTCGCCCCGCCAGATGGCGAGCCAATAGCGGTCCCGCAGAGTGTCAGGATGATCGGGCCCCTGGATCCGTAGTCGGTCGGTGAGCAGTTCAGCCAGGGCTTCTGCAGCTCCGGCTGCGTCGCCAGCCTCGCCCCGCCAGATGGCGAGCCAATAGCGGTCCCGCAGAGTGTCAGGGTGGTCAGGCCCCTGGATCCGCACTTGGTCGGTTAGTAGCTCGGCGAAAGCCTCCGCAGCACCAGCCGCATCCCCAGCCTCGCCCCGCCACTTGGCCAGGCAAGATCGGTTGTTTAGGGTCCAGGGGTGATCAGGGCCGAGAACCCGAACCCTGTCGTTCAGCAGCTCGGCGAAAGCCTCCGCAGCACCAGCCGCGTCCCCCGCGTGCCCGCGCCATTCCGCGAGGCTGTGGCGAGTTCCCAGAGTGAAGGGATGATCTGGTCCCTGGATCCGCAGTCGGTCGGTCAGCAACTCGGCGAAAGCCTCCGCAGCACCAGCGGCATCTCCAGCCATTCCTCGCCACACGGCGATACCGAAGCGAGTGTCCAGCGTGTCGGGATGGTCGGGACCTTGGATGCGCAGCCGGTCGGTCAGTAGCTCGGCGAAAGCCTCCGCAGCACCGCGTTCATCGCCAGCCTGGCCTCGGTTCTCGGCAAGGTTGGTCCGAGCCTCCAGGGTGTCAGGGTGGTCTGGCCCAAGAAATGTCCGAAGCCTGTCCACCAGATACTGGAAGTGCCTTACGGCAGTGGTGACCTGGCCCGCCTTGCTCAAGCTGACACCTACGTGGACAAGCAGGTGATGGGGCTCCCCACCGCTGAATAGAGCGTCTCCAGCGCAGCGGACGACGGCTTGTGCGTTAGCACGCAGAGTCTGAGCCAGCGGGGTGACCACGCGCTGAGGGTCAGGCCAGTCGGCGAGTAAGGCGTCACCGGCGGCGCGGGCGGTCTGGCTATGGTTCTGAGGACTGAGAGTGTCGCGGGTGGCGCGTTGGATGAGCTGGTGAACACGCACTGAATGCTGTGGAGACTCGGGATTGTGGTCGATGAGGCTCAGACGGTGCAGAGCACGGAGTGCGCCCCACACGTCCAGCTCTGTCACTTCGTCCACGGTGCTCTGCTTAGCTGCGGTCTGGGTGCGGTGCTGAGCGAGGTAGGTTCGGGCAGGCTCACTGGTCAGAACGCTCTGGGGAATGCCGTTCGGATCCAGCATGGCAGCGAGCTGAAGAGTGGGGCGGGCGAGGCCGGCGGGGTTGAGGTTGTCAGCGCGTTCGATCGACAGCGACCAGGTAGCGCTCACGGTGGTGTTCTGGTCGTCTGGCAACGTGCCGGGATCGGGCAGCATGCTGGCGAGGCTGTTGGCGCGGTCGGTGAGTCGACGGCGGTAGCTGGGGCACTGCCGGTGGGTACATCGCGAGCAGCTGATGGGAATGTCGGCATCGACGATGTAGGCAGCAGCCTGCGAGAGAGCTAGCGGAAGGTAGCCGAGGTCCTGGGCCAGCGCACGGAGCTCGTCCGGGGCATCGTGCCGTCCATGCTCAGCAAGGAAGTCAACCAGATACGCGACTGCCTGATCAGGAGTGAACACCCCGAGGTCGATCCGATGGCCAGGTAGAGCAGCATCGCGGCGCCGTGTGGTGACCACCGTGCGGCCGTACGGATTCTTCGCCGGCCAAAGCCCGGTCACGTCAGCGGGATCGGCGACATCGTCCAGTACGACCAGCCATCGGCATACGGGCTCGGATCCTGGCGGCTTAGGTTCAAGCCATCTCAGGAACGCCTGTGCGGATCTTTCGGGGTCACCAGGTTCGTGCGCGAGGAGTTCTTCGGCAGCCTGGGCGAAAGCGGAGACGATGGCGGGGCGGCTACTGGCGCTGACCCAGACCAGCACGTCCAATTCGTCCCCAGTCCACGCCTGCCGCGCGTAGTGGGCGGCGAGCTGGGTCTTACCGACGCCGCCGGTGCCGCGCAGCACCTGGCACAGCACCGCGGTGCCGCTGCTGTTCAGCGCGGCACGCAGATGGTCGGTCTCGCCTCGTCTCTGGAAGGCCGCAGCTTCGCGGGGAAGTACACCGACTTGGTGCGGCCATGGGACCGGCTCCCGCCCATGCACGTGCACGGTCGTGATGTCACCACTGTGGTATCCACTGATGGATACTCCTGCCGGCCCAGAAGTCGCCTGACCTGTGTCCCGAACCTCGATATTCCGCCGTCCTGCCATACAGCTCCCCCTGCTAATACCTGGGCTACTTCTCGCTGTACCCGCTGATAGCGTCACCATCTCCGGTCGCTTCGGCATCGCCTGTCCGCTCGACAGTGACAGGGCGCGCAGATCCGCTCCCGTGATAACCCGTGACGGCGTTGCCCTTGCCTGCTGTCTTGGCGGTGCTGGTTTCGCGAACGACGACGGCTGATTGGCTGACGCCAGGGAGCGCTGCCCAGATTCCGACGCCTACCGCTGCAACACCTGCGAGAGCGGAGGCCACCGTCGCCATCCGGCTTGCTGTCTCCCACTGCGAGACGGCGAACATCCACCCCAGGACAGCGACCACCACGCACGTCGCGACCAACACCATGCGCTTCAAAGTCATCTTGTCATCGTCGCTCAGGCTGAGTTGCGATGGGAGTGCTTCGGCCGAGCCTCTCATGTTCCGGAACGCAGTGACGGCGGACCCCCGGCAGGTCGCCGTCCGTGACATCAGCGTCGTCCCCCCGACCTTGATCCGGGACCGAAGCGAACGAACTGAGCTGGCAGCGCAGACGCTCGAGCTCGGCGTCCTTGGCCGCCAGAACCGACAGCAGGCGCCAGTGACGCTCCTTGAGCTGCGTGAGTTCTGTGTGGGTGCGGGCGAGTTTGCCGGTGAGCCGCTGTGTAGATCACGCAGCCCGGTGATGCGGGCCTCGCGAGGGTCGGGCTGCTGACCGGCGGCCCAGGCGGCTGACCGCCGCTTTTCGAACTCGTCCCTTGAGGTGGCCCCAGGTCCGATGGAGAGACGCGCGGGAGATGCCCGCCTCGCGGGCGAGCGTCTTGACGTCGCAGGCGCCGCCGGGCGAGATCTGCCCGGCCAGCAGCCGGTCGATGGCCGCGCGGATGGGCCGCTCGATCTGATCGCGCTGCTGGTGGCTCAGTGCCATCATCTGGCCTTTCCGGCTGCCGTGTCGATCTCTTGGGGGACCGCGCGCAGCCACCAGCTCCGGCCGCGTGCTGAACACCGCGATACGGTGCCGGCGCAGATGCGTAAGCCAGTCTCGGGCCGCCAACGCGTACGCCCGCCACGCATTCGGTGACGGCGCCCCGCTCGACGGCAGCGTACGAAGCCAGGCATTCACCGCCCGCGTCGCCCTAGGGCCGTCCTCGTCCTCGAACAGGCAGTCGTCGTCGAACAGCACCGGCACCCGCTCAGGGATCAACGGCTCGCCATCGAGCCCCTAGGACTGTCAGCCCTCGGCAGAGAAGAAGTGCACCGACACGCGGCGGGACGGTACGTCCGCGACACGACCCTCATCAACTGCTAATCCCACGTCCGATCAACGGGAGTTGAGGAATGTGAGACACGCAAAGAAAGCAGCGACAACCACGCACCACAGATAGTCCACCGCCACGCCCTGCCCGCACGTCGAAAGGCTTCACCGACGACCGCAGACACGACACGAAGCGCAGCCCGCCATGAGGCTGGCTGCTGCAGCCGATTACGCCGCCGCGTAGCTCGCCCGGAACAGATCCTGCGCCCGCTCCACGTCCTTCGGCGTACGGAGCTGCACCTCCAGATCACCCGTACCGTGGTGCCCGAGACCGGACACGTCCCGGGTGAAGCCCGGAACAAGGTCGACATCCTTCGGGTCGACCTTCAAGTAGACCAACAGTTTGCTCCGCTGCGGCGGACACAGGCAGGCGAAGTTCCGCAGCCGCTGATACGCCCGGTAGGTCTTGCGCTCAACCCGGTTCACGCCGTCCCCGAGCCCGAGCAGGACCTCGTCGACCGCGCCCGCCAACTCCACCATCGACGCGCCCTGGACGTCGGCCGCCACACGGGCAACCGCCTGGCGTCGCGCCCGACGGCCCACCTGCATGCCGCCGCTCACGGAGGCCACGGTCTCAAGCCCGAGCAGATCGCCCTCTGCGTGAACCTTCCGGATCGGAAACGTACACGCCGCCACTGACAACGAGCCGGTACAAGTAGAAGCAAGGTGAGGCAGCCGACAGTCGCGGCTATGATCCGGAGCCCTCATCGGTGACAAAGAGCCCGCTTCGGAACCTCAAGTGCACACGCAACACGCGGACCGCACCGAAGCCGAACGACCCATTTCGCGCCATGCGTCCCTCCTCCGTAGCTTTCTAGGAACTACCGACTACTCTGATCTCGCTGGTCAGCCAGCGTGGCGGTCGCCCTCCGGGGCGGCCGAGGATCGCAACCACGACTGCGGGCACGTCCACGAGAACACCGGCCCTGTGGCGGTCGCCCTCCGGGGCGGCCGAGGATCGCAACTTCGGAGTCCCGCAGTCCCGGACCGCGGCTACTGGGGTGGCGGTCGCCCTCCGGGGCGGCCGAGGATCACAACGGCAAGGGCGCCCACATGACCGGCGTCATCACCGTGGTGACGGTCACCCTCCGGGGCGGCCGAGGATCGCAACCTTGCGGGTGGCGCCATTACTGAAGAGGAACTCGACAGTGGCGGTCGTCCTCCGGGACGGCCGAGGATCGCAACTGCTGGTCCTCTTCGGAGAGGCTGCGGCCGGCACTGGCGGTCGTCCTCCGGGGCGGCCGAGGATCGCAACATGCTCATCACCGGTGAGCAGCGCTGGGGGGCGGGCGTGGCGGTCGTCCTCCGGGGCGACCGAGGATCGCAACCCCGACACCATCGCCACCCTGACCGACCACGAGATCGTGGCGGTCGTACTCCGGGGCGGCCAAAGATCGCACCTTTAGCCCGCCGATGCCCAGCCCGGGCTTCGACGCTCCTCCTGGACCAATCGATAGACCTCCCGAGCCACATACCGCTTCAGGCAGCGGATGATTTCACGCCGGGTTTTCCCTTCCAACACCCGTCGCTCGTAGTACGTCTGGGTCCGCGGATCCCAGCGCAGCCGGGACAGCACGACACGGTGCAGAGCAGCGTTCGCCTGTCGGTTTCCACCGCGGTTGAGCCGACGATGCTGTCGGCTGCCCGATGAGTACTCCACCGGACTTGCACCGCACAACGCGGCGAACGACGCCTCGCCCCGCATGCGGTCACTGTTCTCGCCTATGGCCGTCAACAAGACAGCGGCACTGTGCGGTCCGATTCCCACAGCGTCGACCAGGCGGGGGTAATGGCACCCGATCACTGCGGACAGACGGCGCTCCAGCACTCGGGCCTGCGCTCTCAGTTGCTCGATTCGCTCGGCCAGCGCATGCAATGTGAATCTTGTCGCCCTCAATACCGGATCCGTCTCCTCCCCGCCTTCACTCAGCTGTAAGCAGGCTTGGATGAGCGCACGGCGCGGCAGATTGGCCAATTCTTCCCGCAGCGCAGGATCGGCGGTGACCAAGATCGCCTTGAGCTGGTTCACGGCCTGCCGTTGGGCTTTCACAGCAGAGTCTTTGGCCACCATGTACATACGGGCGATCTCGGCCGGACCGCTCCCTGACTTCGCGGGGGACCTCGCACGGCCGCTGAGCACGGACCGCGCGGCAGCTTCTGCATCACCCTGGTCGGACTTCCTCCGCCGGCGGCGGGCCGAACGCCCAGGGCCGGGAGCCTCGATGACCTCGATACCTTGCGACAGCAGATACCGGGACAGCGCCGCCCCATAGTTTCCAGAACATTCCACTCCGGCACGCCGAACAACGCCCAACCTAACGGCCCATTCCACAAGCTGGCGATAGCCGCTCGCGGTAGCCGGGAAGCTCTCAGCAGCCAATACGTTGCCCGCCTTCGAAAGCACCGCTGCTACGTGAGTATCGCGATGCGTGTCGACCCCGAGAATCACCTCATCTGCATTCGAGGAGCGGCCCACGGAGCGAACAGGCTTTAACGGCTCGATGTTCATTCATTCCCGTCGACGGTCAAACAGCGGTCTCGCCGCCGGCCCGGAAGAGCGGTCACTAGTGACACGGTGCAGAAACCTCTCGCATGGCAGTGCTCCGGACACGCTCGCCCGAACCAGCGTCTTACGTGCGCTGCCTCGCCCCGCGAATGACACAGGATGGTTAAGACACTCTGGTCAGAGGTGTCAGGAGTCAGGTCCCGGCACTACGGCAGCGTTCGCCGTCATTCGTACCAACCGCCGCTCGCCCTCACGCAGATGACGCCTGCCGAATGCATATGTGTTGAAGCCCAGCAGCACCCACGCGCCCCAGGCGCACCTTCACGGCGGATCAACGCGCCCCGCGCGAACGGCACCCCGGCACTCTCCGCCAGAGCCGTCGGCCACGCCCGCGACTTGCCCGGCTCGCACACATGAGCCGCAGCCAGGTACACCTGTACGCCGGACGGTCGGTCCACGGTGCGTGACCACGCCTTCGCGGCCTCTGCCATCGACGCATCGCCGGTCACGGACGCGACCTACGTCATCGACACCGCAGGCACCATCCGCCGGGCCTTCACCGACACGAACTACACCGCCGCGACAAGCCGTCCGAGACCCTGGCACCGTTCCCCCCAGCCGGGCGAGCCAGCAGGGGGTTCTGCATCACCTGTTCTGTCACACGCCTGTCACGAACACCGTCGACGTACTCGGACCACAAGAGCCTCGCCTACGGCAACGGCATCGTTTCGGACCACATGGACGCCAGAAGACGCTTCCGACTACCTGTGCCATGTAGTACCGCAGGGAAGCTCCCCCGCCGGCACCACATACCAAGATCCGGACCAGTTGCGGACCAATTCGGCTTCGCATCGGGCGATTCCACCCGTTGCCGCAGGTCAGAAGCGGGTGAGGCCGTGTACCACCAGCAGACGAAGAATCTGCTGCGCCGAACGCGTACCACGCGCATGCGCAACGCCTTGTCCTTGCCCGCAGAGCCGAGCGGCAAAGCCGGGTCGGCCTCTCAGTCAGGTCGCCTACCGCGCAACGGCCCTGAGCCGATCAGCCCCAAGATGTCCGAGTTCAACGGAGCGTAGTCAGCACCAAATCAGCACGGGAGGGGTGAACACGGGTGATGACGTGGGCTTTTAGTCAGCACCAAACCAGCACGGGAGTCAGCACCGCACCGTCAAATCACCCCGAACCGTGCGTCCCGGACAGCACTCGCTTCGACCATCTTCGAGCCCCTGAACCGCCCTTCCGTGAGCCGGCATGGTGGCCGCACGCATAGGCAACGCTCGAACTATGTTGCCCCACCACATGTGCGCCTGACCTGCATGTTTCTACCGTGTGCCGACACGTATCCGTCCCCACCGCACATGAGGAAGTGGCGCACATGGCCTCCGGAACCACCGCTCCCCCACCACCCGTGAACCTCAAGCGCATCGTCGCCGCCAGCCTCATCGGCACCACCATCGAGTGGTACGACTTCTTCCTCTACGGCTCCGCCGCCGCGTTGGTGTTCAACAAGCTGTTCTTCCCGGATTCCGATCCGCTCGTCGGAACGCTCCTGTCCTTCCTGACGTATGCGGTCGGGTTCGCGGCCCGCCCGCTGGGGGCGCTCGTGTTCGGGCACTAC
Organism: Streptomyces sp. NPDC001093; assembly: GCF_040298985.1. NCBI lineage: Bacteria > Bacillati > Actinomycetota > Actinomycetes > Kitasatosporales > Streptomycetaceae > Streptomyces > Streptomyces sp. NPDC001093. The sequence continues at coordinate 20,227 of NZ_JBEPBF010000155.1, forward strand.
GGTGACCGGCTGGGGCGGAAGAAGCTGCTGGTGCTCAGCCTGGTGATGATGGGCGGGGCGACCTTCGCCATCGGGCTGTTGCCCACGCACGCCACGGTCGGGGCCGCCGCGCCCGTGCTGCTGACCACACTGCGGCTCGTCCAGGGATTCGCGCTCGGTGGCGAGTGGGGCGGTGCCGTGCTGCTGGTGTCGGAGCACGGGGATCCGCGGCGGCGCGGTTTCTGGGCCTCGTGGCCGCAGACCGGCGCGCCGGCGGGGCAGTTGCTCGCCACCGGTGTGCTCTCGCTGCTGACCTCCGTACTCTCCGACCACGCCTTCGGGGCCTGGGGCTGGCGGGTGCCCTTCCTGCTCTCCGGGGTGCTGGTGCTGATCGGTCTGTGGATTCGGCTGTCCGTCGACGAATCGCCCGTGTTCAAGGAGGCGTTGGCGCGGGCCGAGTCCCGGCGGACGCAGGAGGCCGAGAAGCTGCCGCTCGTCTCCGTGCTGCGGCACCACTGGCGGGACGTGCTGGTGGCGATGGGCGCCCGCATGGCGGAGAACATCAGCTACTACGTCATCACCGCCTTCATCCTCGTCTACGCCACCACCTCGGCCGGCGTCTCCAAGCAGACCGCGCTCAACGCCGTACTCATCGGCTCCGCCGTGCACTTCGCCGTCATCCCGGCCTGGGGCGCGCTGTCCGACCGGGTCGGGCGGCGGCCCGTGTACCTGCTGGGCGCGGCCGGTGTCGGCCTGTGGATGTTCCCGTTCTTCTCCCTGGTGGACACCGGGTCGTTCGGCTACCTGGTCCTCGCCGTGACCGTCGGGCTCGTGCTGCACGGCGCGATGTACGCGCCCCAGGCCGCCTTCTTCGCCGAGATGTTCGCCACGAGGATGCGGTACTCGGGCGCGTCCATCGGCGCCCAGTTCGCCTCCGTGGCGGCCGGCGCGCCGGCCCCGCTCATCGCCACCGCACTGCTCGACGACTACGGCAGCTCCACCCCGATCGCCCTGTATGTGATCGCCGCCGCGGTGCTGACCCTGGTCGCCGTGGGCGTGGCCCGGGAGACGCGGCACCGGGATCTCGCCCACGTCGAGGCCGAGGGCGGCGAGTCCTCCGCTGCCGACGCGGCCGCGGAGGCGAGGACGGTCTGACCGGCGCGGCCGCGGAG
>NZ_JBEPBF010000156.1:0-21344 GCF_040298985.1 Streptomyces sp. NPDC001093
TACCTCGACCAGCGCGAGATCCCTCGCCTGAAGTCCTGGCGAACCCTGGGCAGTTGACTCCGCCGACACCAAGATCCCCGACAGAGTCAAGCTAGGAGCTGGGCGGGCTCTCAGTTGATGCGAGTTCCTGCGCCGCTGACACGGACGCGCGGGTCATCCGCGCGCAGCGTCACCGTGAGCTCGCCAGGGCGGCCGAGGTCTTCGCCCTGATGCAGGGTGAGGACAGTGTCCTCGGGGACCAGGCCGAGTTCACGGGCGTACGCACCGAACGCGGCGGCCGCGGCGCCGGTTGCCGGGTCCTCGACGACGCCGCCGACGGGGAACGGGTTACGTACATGGAAGACGGTGGCCGACTCCCGCCACACCAGCTGGAGCGTGGTCAGGTCCAAGCGGTGCATCAGGGCTTCGAGGCGTGCGAAGTCGTACGCAAGATCCGCGAGGCGCGCGCGTGTCGCCGCCGCGAGCACGAGATGGCGGGCACCGGCGTACGCGACACGGGGCGGGAAGGCCGGGTCGAGATCGGCGGCTGGCCAGCCGAGCGCGGCGAGCGCCTCTGTGAGGTCGGCGTCGGCGATCTCCTCGATGCGCGGCTCGACACTGGTGAGTGTGGCCCTGACAGTCCCGCTCTCCTCGGCCACCTCCACCGGCACGGCGCCGGCGCGCGTCGCGAAGACCAGTTCCCCGGGGCCTATCCGCTCGGCGAGGGCGATGGCGGCCGCGACGGTGGCGTGCCCGCAGAACGGCACCTCGGCCCTGGGGCTGAAGTAACGGATGCTGTACGCCCGCCCCTCCTGGCCGCCGAGGCCCTGCGGAGGCGCTGTCAGGAATGCGGACTCCGAGTATCCAAGGTCGGCGGCGATGGCCAGCATGTCGCTGTCGTCCAGGGCGGTGGCGTCCAAAACCACGCCGGCCGGGTTTCCGCCATCGGGGGCGCTGGAGAAGGCGGTGTATCGCAGCACCTCGGGCCGCGGCGCATTCGTCGTCATGCTCGTAGCAACGAGAGCCGGCCAGCGGTTATTTCACAGGAGCCGCCGAATCGAGGACCTGCGCGCGCGGCGGACTCCGGCCGGAATCAGTGACGGGCAGATCGGCCCTTCGCATCTACCGGGTCTGTCTCGCTCGCTCATACAGTCGGGCGCGAAGGAGGGCCTCAGCCCTACAGCCGAGTGCCGCCCCGATGAGTCCGTGACGCCACGCGGCGCGTCCTACGCCTGTATGTGTGGCCGGGCTCGAACGGCGAGAACGACGTCGGCAAAGCCTCGGCTCAACGTAGTCGGGTCAGCCGCAGGCTGGCTGTCGACCGGTCCGGGTGGAAGGTGACACCGTACTCCCGGGCGAACCGATTGGCCTCGGTGACAGAACCGCCCATCGAGCGCAGGTAGAAGGCGTAGGCCACCGACTCGATCTGCTCGGGGTTCAGGTAGAGCACCCACCGGCTGCCTAACTGGCGCGCGGAGCGCACCTTCTCCTCCAGGCCGTCGGCCGGCGGTACACACAGCCGGGCACCGAGGCGCACATACAGGCGCAGCGCGTCCATCTCCGAGCGGCGCAGCTCGACCAGCCGCTCGCCGTCAGCCGGCCCGCCGGGCCGGCGGTCGGGGGCGGGACTGGCCTCGGTGTAGGCCAGTGCATCCCGGCCGTGCCCCGTCAGCCGGGCCGCCCATACAACGGGTCCGCCCTCATACACGGACAACTCCGCGCGCATCTCCCGGCCGGCCAGCTCCACCAAGCCCTGCCCCGCAGCACTCCCCACCGCCTTGTGATGGTCTGGGCGCAGCATGCCGAGCAGCACCCACCTGTGCTCGGCCGCCTCCTCATGGTCGCGCAAAGCCCGCAGCGCCTCGAGGAAGATCTTCCTGCTGGGCATACCGCTCTCCCCCGCTCTGACTGCTGGACGCTGACGAGCCGACAGTAGGAGCCCATCCGGCAGGTTCGGGGGCGAATCCGGGGAAAGATCACCAGCAATGAGGTGCCGGCCCCGGCGCCCGGCACGGGCGGAGGTGCGGGCCGGAGGTCAGCGGGCCCGGGTCACGGTGACAGGCACGTCCGAACAGCTGCTCAGGACTTCAGCGAGCGCCGCCTGCTCGCCGGCATCGACGCTCAAGCCCCAGCGGGTCTTGTCCGCCACCCAGTCGGTGACATAGGCGCAGCGATAGCCGACAGCCGGCGGCAGCCACGTGGACGGGTCCTGGTCCGCCTTCGAGCGGTTCGAGGCGGCCGACACCGCGATCAGCGCTCGGTCGTCACCCAGGTCATTGGCGTAGGCCTCCCGCTCCTTCGCCGTCCACGCGTAGGCACCGGAGTCCCAGGCCTCGGCCAGCGGGACCAGGTGGTCGATGTCCAAACCCTTCGGGCCGTCGATGTAGCGGTCGTCGTAGGGCGAGTACCACTCTCCCCCGCTCAGCGTGCACTTCGGCCCCTGCACCGGGGCCACGACCGCTTCGGCCTTCAGCACCTCCGCCCGGGTGTTGCAGCCGTCCTTGTCCGCGTCGATCCAGTGCCTGAACTTCGAACGCTCATAACCGGTACGGTCCTCGGCGCGCACCGGGAGCTGGGCCAGGAGGTCACGTACGGGAGCGGTGACGGTTTCACCGGGTGCGGCGGCCGCTGAGGCGCCGTGCGCGGCGGTCGCCGGGACTCTGCTTGGCCGTCGCCTTCGCCACCAGCAGCACGGCCACGAGGCCGATGCCGATGAGGACGTAGCCGGAGGTGGTGAGCGCTCCGAGAGTGCCCAGCACCGCGACGCCGAGGGCCGAGCCGGCCTGGCGGATCCCGTTGAGCGCGCCCTGGCTGGTTGCGGCGTACTCCGGTGGGGCGGAGACGGCCATGGCTGCGGCGGCGCCGGGGATGGACAGGGTGCCGGTCGCGGCGAGGGTCAGCTCGGCGGCGAGGATCAGCGGCAGCGGCGGGTGGTGGCCCACCGCGAAGGCCAGCAGCACACCGGAGACGACGGAGGCCGACATCCCGGTGAGCAGGATCGGGCGGGGGCCGTGGCGGGCGACGAGCCGGCCGGTGAAGAACGGCATGACACAGACGGGGAAGGTGATCGGCAGCGAGGCGAGACCGGCCTTGAACGGGGTCAGGTGGTAGGTGTGCTGCAGCCACACCGCGAACATGTACATCCCGCCGAAGTAGGCGAAGCAGGACACCGCGGCGGCGACCAACGCGGCCCGTACCTTCGGCAGGGCCAGCAGGGCCGGCGGCAGGACCGGGGAGGCCACCCGGCGCTCCACGAGGGCGACGGCGGCGAAGGAGACCAGCGCGGCCGTGATGGGGATCAGGGCCCACGGCGAGTCCCAGCCGTCGATGCCGGCCTCGACGAGGCCGAAGGTGAGCAGACCGAGTCCGGCGGTGGACAGGGCGAGGCCGGGGCGGTCCAGGGCGCGGGCGGCACGCACCGGCGGTACGGGCAGCCGGCGGGCGAGGAGCAGTGCGGCCAGCGCGATCGGCGGGTTGACGAGGAACACCAGTCTCCAGCCGCCGAGTTCGACCAGAGCACCGCCGAGCACGGGTCCGGCGGCGGCTCCCAGACCGCTGAGGGCGGTCCAGGCACCGATGGCGCGGGTGCGGCCGGCGGGGTCGGGGTTCAGGTGGATCAGCAGCGCCAGGGAGGCGGGCACCAGGCCGGCACCCGCGGCACCGAGCAGCGCGCGGCCGGCGATGAGGGCGCCGGCGTCGGGCGCAAGGGCGCACACCACGGACAGGGCGGCGAACAGGCCGAGTGCGGTGGCGTACACGCGCCGGGCACCCCACCGGTCGGCGATGACGCCGCCGGCGAGCAGCAGCCCGGCGAAGACGACGGTGTAGGCGTCGACGGCCCAGGGCAGTGCGGCGGCGGCCGGGTGCAGGGACTTCTGCACATCGGGTACGGCCACGTTGAGGATCGAGGTGTCGAGCAGGACGAGCAGGTTCCCGGTGGCGATGCCGGCGAACGTCAGCTTGGAGTGGAGCTTGTACGGGGTGGGCGCCTCCGGCGCGGCGACGCCGGAGGGGCGGGAGAGGGGGCCGGCTGTAGTCATGGCTGCAGCGTGTCCCGACGGCCCCCGGGCCTGCGACGCCGTAAATCCGATACCTCCATCGGAAACTCCGATGGAGGTTATGCTCCTGGCGTGGACTCCCGCTATCTGCGTGCTCTCGTCGCGGTCGCCGACCATGGCGGTATCTCCGCCGCCGCGCAGGCTTTGGGATACGCACAGTCCAGCCTCAGCGCCCAGATCAAGCGGCTGGAGGCGGATCTCGGGGTGAGCGTGCTGGTACGCGCGGGCACCGGGGCGGTGCTCACGGAGGCCGGCGCCCGGCTGCTGCCGCACGCCCGCGAGGCCCTGGAACTGGAGGAGCGGATGCGCCGGGCGGCGCGCGGTGACCGGCCGCGGCTGCGGATCGGGGCGCAGGAGTCGCTGGCGCACGTGTGGATGCCGGATGTGCTGGCCGCGCTGGAGTACGGAGCGGGCAGCACGGACGGCGGCGCGGACGTAGTGCTGACGGTCGCCAACCGGCGGACGCTGGAACAGGCTTTCGCCGCCGGTGAGTTGGACCTGACCTTCCAGTACGACAACGGCATCCGGGCATTCGGCCCCCATGCGGTCGTCGGGCACGACCGGACGGTGCTGGTGGCGGCACCGAGCCATCCGCTGGCCCGCCAGGAGGTCGTGACGCCCGAGGAGATGCTGCGTTACGACTTCCTGGTGGCGGAGCCCGGGTGCACCTCGGAGATGCTGGTGGACCGCTTCGGCAAGGACCTGCTGGCCGGGGCCCAACTGGCAATGATCCAGGGTTCCTTGTCGGCGCTGCTGCGGCTGACCGGGCACGGGCACGGGGTGTCGCTGCTGCCGGAGCTGGCGGTCAGCCGGGAACTGCAGGAGGGAGAACTGATCGAACTCCGGCCGGCCGGGCGGATCCGCCCGGTCAGTATCGTCGCCCAGTGGCAGCCGCGGCTGGGTCCGGCCGAGCGCTCCCTGCGTGCCCTTCTCGACGTGGCCCGCCGAGCCGATCCGCTGCCCGAGGTGACACGCGCGGTGGGCACCGCACGGGCTTCCTGACCGGATGGCGCGCTCACCCCGCCGGCGGGCTCGGCTTGCCGGATGCCGCCGCCCGCACCGCCCCTACGAGCGCAAGGCCGCGCACTTCCTCGCCTTCGCCGGCGTCGCCGCCACCCTCATCTGCTGTCGCAGGCTCGGCGGCCTCGCACCGCGGTAATTCGATGGCGCGCGCGAAACGATGTGTCCACCCTGGCCCCCGTGGCAGAACCCAAATACCAGATTCGAGCCCTGCACACCGACTTCACCGTCACTGTCTACCAGGCGTACGCCCCGGAGATTGGCCTGCCCGCGGCCCGGGAGGGCCGTTTCCCGGCGGTGTGGCAGCGGGACCGTATGACGTGGGTCATCATGGCGCGTTCACAACCTCCAACAGTGCCATGCACCTGAACCCTGACCCGCATCAACTCCCGCGGGCGGGGCCGCGCAAGGGCCGATCACGGCTACGTGACTGATCTGTACGGAACAAACCCTGGTCGGTTGGACGGTCGAACCCCGCGTCGGTGCCGCTGCCTCGTCGGAAACACGGATGCGCCGACAGCGCTTGGCGGCTACAACGGCATGTTCACAGCCCCATCCGTGGTCGTAAGATCCTCCACTGGTGGTCGACACAGCTTGTGGGGGCGGACTTGGAGAGACCGGACGACCGCATCGCATCCGTCCTGCGCTTCGCTGCGGAGCTCGCCGCCTGGGTGGCAACTCCCTGGGCCTTGTCCAAGTACTCGTGGCTGCTTGCCGTCTTGGCGGTGGTGGTACTGATCGGCCTCCCGACCGTCTTCTCCACTCCTGGAGACAAGGCGCAGGTGATCATCCCTGTCTCGGGTACGGTCACGATCCTGCTCGTGGTGCTCCAGCTCGCCGCTGCCGCGATCGCCGCATGGGCGGCTTGGCCCATCTATGCGGCAGTCCTCGTCTCTCTCCTCGTGGCCGCCACCCTCGTCACGGAACGTCGACGCTGGCAGTGGCTGCTCTCCACGGACCGGCACACCGGCTGAGCTGCTGAGGGGTGGCACCGGAGTGCGTTCGCTCTCCGAGCAGGCCCGCCACTTCCCGGCCGCTCCCTATCCTTCGGCGAAGTAGGTATACGGCGCCACCGAGACTCCTTCGCAGACCGTGCGTTCGTCGTCCTCGCCGGCCTCCGGGTCGAGGTCGCCCGCCCACAACGAATGCATGGACCACACGGAGAAGCCGGCGTGGAAGTCGTGGCCGATGTCCGAGGGTGTGCTCGAGTGCCCCACGGCGTGGAGGTCCGCGACGACGTCATCCAGAAAGCGATGGGTCAGCTGAACCCCGTTGTAGTGCGCTTCGGCATCGCCGTCTTCGCCGCTGTAGCCGATCTCGACAAGTTCGACCGTCTCGTCAGCCGCGTAGGTGATCACCAGTGTGGGTGAGGCGGTGTAGACGGCCCGCTGTCCGCCTGGGCCGTGATACGGAGACCCGACGCGCTCCTCAACCTGCGAGCGCGGATCGCCGATCCTGACGAGGGCCACGCCTTGTCCTGGAATGATCTCCATGTTGACCATCCTGCCAGCCAGGACAACCACTCGGGAGTCCGCGGAGAGATCAGAGCGCCGCCGCTGCGTCCGGCAAAGGGCTGTGAGCGAGGCTTGACCTGAGTCATCAAGCCGCATCGGCACCCTCTTTCCGCGGCTGCACGACGGCGGGAACAGGAAGGCGGACACGCCCACCGGTGAGCGGCACGGGTGGGCGTGCTGGCACGTCACCGGCTTGCTGTGCCGAGCAGGCGTCCATCGGTCGGGCCTGCGTCGTTGCCTACGGGGTGTGCGTTTCGGCCCCATCTCCACGGCACAAGCTGGAGGACGCCGAACGCCACCTCGACGCTGAAGAACACCCACAGGAGCCGCGACACACCGTGGGCCAGTGCGTACGCCTGCCATGTCGCGAACAGGGCACGCGCGATGCCGTCGAACAGCCCGTGCTCCGGCAGCGGCCCGACGATGCGCAGAACGGCCCAGACGACCACCACCGAGCCCATCAGATTGGCGAACAGGATCTGCCACGGGTCGAGTTCGGGCAGAGCGCCGAGCCCGAGTGCGTTGCCGCACGACGACAGCGCGTCGTGTACCAGGGCGTAGGTCCACGGAGTTGCGAATCCGGCTGTGACGGCCAGGTCGTACCAAGCGCTCGCGCGTACGACGTGAAGGTAGGCGGGATGCGAGGGTGCGCGAAGACGGCTCACGGTGAGGCTCCTGCTGGTTTCGTGACGGCGACGCCTCACGCTAAACAGTGGAGTATGCTCCAAGGTCAAGCCCGGCAGCCTACGGAGGGGCATGCGCATCGGTGAGCTTGCCGCGCAGGCAGGCATGACCAGAGACACGATCCGCTTCTACGAGAAGGTCGGGCTTGTCGCAGGTCGGCGTCTACCCAACGGGTATCGCGACTTCCCGCCCGAGACGGGGGCCTGGCTGCACTACATCCGCACTGCGCAGGCACTCGGATTCTCCCTGGCGGAGATCGCACGGACCGGCGAGAAACTGCGCGAAGCGCCGGACACAGCGGAAGCGCTGTCCACGCTCTTCGAGGAGAAGATTCAGGTCATCGACAACCGTATCGCCGAACTGACCACGCTGCGGGCCGACCTGGCCGCGCGCGTCGGCACCGGATGTCCACTGCGAGCGGCCGACCGGCCCGCCGGAGCCGAAGTCAGAAGCGATCCCATTCCCACCGGTGTGCGTCGACCGAACAGGTCTGCCGATCGCCAAGGGCATGCACGGGAATGATCGAGAGTGCAGGGGTTCCAGGTCTCCGTAGAGGGCGGCGTGGAGTGCGGCGGCGAGTTCTTCTCTGAACTACCGAGGGCGTCCCGTGATCAGGTGACTGGATGGTCAGTCCTGAGGAAGGGGCCGGTATTGGGCCCGAGAACAGCCCCAATGACGCGGGTGTTAGTTTCCTTCCCGTGTTAAGACACCAGGACGAGACCAGGGCGGCCTATGACGGGGTCGTCGACCTGTACGCGTCGATGTTCGCCAATCGGTTGGAGACGCAGCCGTTCGCGCGGAACATGATCGGCACCTTCGCCGAGCTCGTGCGTGCCACGGGGAACCTGCGGGTAGCCGACGTCGGGTGCGGCCCCGGTCATCTAACGGCCATGCTGCACGACTTGGGGCTGGACGCCTTCGGGCTCGACCTCTCCCCGGCCATGGTCGCCCACGCCCGGCGGGCCCAGCCGGCGCTGCGGTTCGACGTAGCGCGAATGGAGGCCCTGCCGATTGAGGACGGTGCACTCGGCGGAGTGCTGGCCCACTACTCGATGATCCATACCCCACCTGGGGAATTGCCCGCGCTGCTTGCCGAGCAGGTGCGTGTCCTGGCACCAGGGGGCCTGCTCCTGGTGTCCTTCTTCGCGACCGAGGGACCGGAGCCGGTCCGCTTCGACCATAAGGTGACGCCCGCCTATAGCTGGCCGGCGGACCGGTTCGCCGAGCTGCTGGCCGGAGCCGGCCTCGTCACGTTCGCCCGGCTGCTCCACGACCCAGCAACCGAGCGGGGCTTCCTCGACACCCACTTGCTGGCCCGCCGCCCGTAGAGCGTGCCCCGTGGCCCAGGACGGGTCGGTGGAAATCATCCGTGTGGATGAGGCTCGGCTAACTTGAAGATCCTTTTGCCGTACTGATTCGCGTCGCGATCTGGCTGAAGTGGGGCATGCCGAGATCGATCACTTGGCGTTGACGGACTTGCTCTGCATCGAGCTGGGTGAGCTTCTCCTCTGCGCTGGCGAGGCTGACTTGGAGCCCTTCGATCTCACCGAGCCATCCCTCCTGTTCTGCTTCGGTGATTCGAGGGGTCTGATGCAGATTCGGGTGACGGGTTGACCCGCCCCACGGTTTGGGTTCCAGCATCCCGCTCGCCGTCGCCGTGTCAGGTGCGAACATGCACGACAGTCTCGCCCTCAAGCCGCTCATCCTCGACATCCCCGCAGTCCGGTCCCGCCGGGGACCACGGCGGCGCCGGCCCGTCAAACTCCACGCGGACAAGGCGTACTTCTCCGCCGAACACCTCATCTGGCTGCGCGAGCGTGGGCTCGTCGCGCGCATCGCGCGGCCAGGCATCGAGTCCGGCGAACGCCACGGTCGGCACCGCTGGAAGATCGAGCGGTCGATCGCTTGGCTCTTCGGCTACCGCCGCCTGACCATCCGATACGAACGAAAGGGCTCGCACTTCCTCGCCTTCCTCGGCCTGGCCGCTGCCCTGACCTGCTACAAGAAGCTCGCGAAACTTGCCACGTGAGACGCCCTCTCAGTGCCGATCGTGTCCGAGACCGCCTGTCGGTGCGCCCATCCGCAACCTTCAGCCAAGGAGAGGTCATCGCCATCGACTACGAACAGTACTTGTTGAGTGTCGCGAGCTACGACCCGCAGAACCACGCCGAAGTCAAGGACCTGATCAATCGGCGGCTCACACTCAAGATCCGCTACGAGTCCTTGTACGGCGGAGAGGACTACACAATCGTCCTACGCCCGATGCGTTGAACGGGTTACATCGCGTCATGCCGGAGATCATTCTGTTAGAGCTGTTAGGGCCAGTAAACCGACCACGCGACGTAGCCAAACTACTGAGCACCACCAACAGGCTTGAATCCGCCCTTCGGGTGGCTTGATTTCATCGTGGACACAGTCGGAAAGGCCCATTTCAGGCCAAAAAGGCGACGATAAGACGTTGGCGAATAAGAGAGTCAGCTTTGGTCGCAGCTGTCCGCCGCTGTTAAGATCTTCCCATGGGACCCTTGGAACCGAAGGTAAACGACCTCATCATTGCGGCTATTTGTTTCGCAGTGGTCTTTTTCACATTCGCAAGATTCTTGGTGCCGCGCATTACCAAGGTACTCGAGGCCCGGCAAGACGCCATCGAGGGCACCATCGAGCGCTCTGAAGCCGTCTACGCACAGGCACGACAGATTCAAGCCGAGTATCAGGCCGAGCTTTCCGAGGCACGCCACGAGGCTGCCCGCATCCGGCAGACCGCAGCCGAGGAGGGCACTCTCCTCATCCAGCAGGTTCGGACCGAGGGCCAGCGGCAGCGCGACGAGCTCGTGGCATCGGCCACAGCCCAGTTGGAGGCCGATCGTATCGTCGCCGCGGCGGCACTGCGTGAGGATGTGTTCAAGCTGGCCAAGGATCTGGCCGAGCGAATCCTGGGCGAGCCGATCGTGGACGAACGTCGGGCGAGGGAAATCACAGATGACTTCTTCGCTGAATTGGACGCTGACGCCCCGACAAAGGCATAATTCATTTGACCATTGCCTGTATAGGTGGTGGTGCGCACAGTCTCACATGGCTCAGACTTTCGTCTGGGCCTTTTTGCGTTCAGTCGACCGTGACCGTTGGGTTCCCTCGGTGCTCTGCCGGGCAACTGTGCCGGTCTGCGCCACAACTCCGCCGGTCGTACTGCCTGGTGGTTGTCGGCCGTTCGAATGATGCTTCCTTGCAGTGGTCACGGAGAACTCGTGACCAGAGGCACCGATAAGGAGCTGAAAATGGCTGATGAGTACTCGCTCGACGCGGCAAGCATCAACATCTCGTACCCGGCCGGCGTTGTCACGCCGAATGACGCAAACAAGGGTGACAAGGACTTCGCCCTCGCCCACTGGGGCGAGGACCACAAGGACGACCGCGACTGGTAAGTCGGCCGTTGGCGATTGAAGTACTGAACTTGATTGAGTGATGTCGGTCAGCCGTCTGTGATCAGGCTGGTGCCGGCGAGGCTGGATCCAGGACCAGCAGCCTTCGGAGCGGTACTGGACTACGCTGCCCCAGGCTCGGCCTAGTCACCGGGGCAGGCCCGCCTGGGGGGTGGTCTACCTGATATCACGTCAACGATCCGTGGATGCACGTCTGCTGGTTCGCCGGACAGGTGCCTTGCTTGGACTTGTAGCTGCCGCGGCGGGCGCCCTGGCTGCAGTTCTGTTGTCGCCTTTCCTCCTGCAGGATTTCTCCCGCTCCAAGGGCGTGGACTGGAACCAGCTGAGTCAGATCGGTGCGGCCTACGGCTTCACGTCGGCAATCGTCTCGGCGCTGGCGCTGACCGGAGTCGCCGCCTCACTGATCGTCCAGAACCGACAGGCCAGGGCCGACCAGGTCCAGGCGATCCGTAGTTACTACCTCGAACTGGTCCGCATGGAACTCGACGACATGCCGCTCTACCAGCCCTGTTGGGGCGACATGGACATCGCCGATCCTCACGAGCAGAAGCGGCACGTCTACGCCGATCTGATGATGAACTACGCGTGGATGGGCTTCGAAGTCGGGACCATTCCCGAGAGCCTGCTGCGGGACATGCTCGCCGGGATGTTCACCGGAGAGGCTGGGCGAACCTACTGGATCAGGTCCCGCACCTCCTGGATCGCCAGCGCGTCAGGAAGCCGTCGCGGGCGTCAATTCCTGACCATCGTGGCGGAGGAGCACGATCGCGCTGCCGCCGCCGGGCCACCGACTCGCTCAACCGTGACATCCAGCCCGCCTGGCAGCGCCTCTTCGGCGACATCGCGCGCGTGGCGCACGCCAGTGGGCATCGTGATCGGCCTGGGCGCCGGCTTGGCGGCCGGATCGGTCCTGCGAAGCCGACGCAACTGAACTGGATGGGGTGATGCCCAGCGGTGTGCCTGACGGCGGCCGGGCCGTTCCGGTAGCCCTGACGTGTGAGATATGCGCAGGGCGGCGGGTTGACCGACGCCGGGAGGGCCGCGCGGGAGCGGGTCCGGCTGCAGGCCGTGGAACGGTTCGAGGGCGGGCAGAAGAACCGGGAGATCGCTGCCGCCTTGCGGGTCAGCGAGCGGTCCGTGGAACGGTGGCGACGTCAGTGGCGCGAGCGGGGCGAGGCCGGTGTGGCGTCGAAGGGATCACCGGGGCGACCGAGGCTCAGCGAGAAGCAGATCGCCAGATTGGAACGGGAGTTGGAGCGCGGACCGCTGGCTCACGGCTGGGCCGACCAGCGGTGGACGCTGGCGCGGATCAAGACGCTGATCGGGCGTTTGTTCCACGTCTCCTACACGGTGGAGGGCACGTGGCGGCTGCTGAGGCGCCACGGCTGGTCCTGGCAGCAGCCAGCCCGGCGGGCGATCGAGCGCGATGACGGGGCCGTCGAGGTGTGGAGGAAGGAGACGTGGTCGCTGGTAAGACAACAGCGGCGGAGCGCGACGCCTGGGTGGTCTTCGAGGACGAAGCCGGGCAGTCGATGACGCCGCCGCGAGCCAGGACCTGGGGCCACAAGGGCAGCACGCCCGTCGTGCGGGTACGCGGCCGGGGCTCGGGCCGCGTGTCCGTGGCCGGGCTCACGTGCTACAAGCCGGGGCAGCGGTTCCGGATGTTCTACTCGGTTCGTGAGTACCGGGGCCGCAAGGGCGAGCCGAAGGGCATCGGCTGGCGTGACCTGCGGGACCTGCTGATCAGGGCGCACATCCAGCTCAGCGGGCCGATCGTGCTCGTCTGGGACAACCTGCGCATGCACCTGGCCGAACCCCTGCGCGAGTTCATCGCCAACAACGCCGACTGGCTTACTGTCTTCCAACTGCCGAGCTATTCGCCAGACTTGAATCCGCAAGAGGGCATCTGGTCGCTGGTCAAGCGCGACATCGGCAACTTCGCCGCAGCCGACCTCGGCCAGATCACGAGGGCCGTCAAGCGGAAGCTCAAGCAGATCCAGTACCGCCCGGACCTGGTGGACGGCTGCCTGGCCGGCACCGGCCTGATCCTGGACGGCTGACCGACATCACGAATTCAAGTTCAGTAGCCGACCGTCCCAAGTTCGGGAAGAAATACGAAGGGGATGAGACGCCGGAACAGGAAATCACCATGAGGACTGGTGACTTCCTCTACCTTCCTCGCGGTGTCGTCCACGCGGCTTCGTCGAACGATGAGGCATCGATCCACCTCACCATCGGTGCTCACCAGACTCGCTGGGCCTCGGTGCTCCAGAGCGCCATGATCGAGCTGTTCGACGAGGAGGAGCGGGTCTGTTGCACCCACCTGAGGCGGAAAACTGCAGTCCAGCTCTCGGTGGGCCAACCCGCGTTGAGGGGGTGCGGGACCGCCCGTCGCCCCCGGACCTGAGATCGAAGCCGAACTCGCACTCCCGATCTTGCCCGTGCGAGCCTGGATCCCAGCGGGGCATGCCCGAGAATGCAAGAAGGGAACACGAGTGTCGTTTGCTGCCGGAGAGCCCGATTCCGTGGGTGAGGCCAGGCCGAGTACCCACCAGCCGCCACTCCTTGTTGCGGCAGTTGCGAGGCGGGGCGATGAAGTCCTCGTTGTACGCCAGTACGGCCCGGACGGCCCGGATACAACGTGGGCCCTTCCGGGAGGCCGTTGCGAGCCAGGAGAGTTGGTGCTGGAGGCCCTCCGGAGAGAAGTCATGGAGGAGACCGGACTTCACGTCGGGCAAGTGACCACGCTGGCCTACTGCGCTCAGCTCGACAATCCGACGCCGCACCATCGAGACCCCTACGAAATCCCCGCTCCTGGGACGACTGCGACCGTTCTCGCCTTCGAAGTGACGGTGGCGGACGATACGCTTATCGTTGCGGACCCCGACGGATTCGTGAACCGCGCCGAGTGGGTGCCCGCAGCGAAAGCGGCCCGGCTGCTGGAGCAGCATCCGTTCGTCTTCACCGGTCTGCCGGCAGCCTCACGAGTCGTCGCACCTCCCAGTGCCCCACCCCAGATTTGGCAGCTTCGGCGCGACGCGAGCGGGGCCGACAGGGTCTGTTCCGGCCCCGATTCACTGACTGATCTGCACTGACAAGCTGAGGCCGGGGTCGGTCAGTTCAGTGACCGACCCCTCGCCTCGCTCGGCGCGCTGTCCGACACGCAGGACGCTCCGACAACGGCGTGATGCTCGGTCGCCCAGCCATGTGCGGATGCGCTCGGAGATGGCGTCGAGCAGGGGCACGCGAACATTGCGGTCGAGACTCCGACACGGTGACTGCGAGCGAAGGGGATCGGTGAAGCCGTCCCCGTCCCATGGGCTCGGGGAGTCCGATGCAGCCCGAATGGCACCCTCAAGTGAGCAACGCACCGCCCACGGATGATCATGTGATCGTGGAGGCACAGGTGCGTGACTACGGGTTTTCGCCGGCTCAGCAGGACGAGATCTGGAGACTCTGGCGTGAGGGGCAGTCGCGGGAACGCTGGCGCGCCCTGGTCACGTACCGCCGTGCCCGGGTCGGAGGCACTCCCTGACGCCGCCGCCCCGTCCGGGTCGCCCGCTCAGCCGGCTTTCGCCTGCGCAGGCAGCGCGCACACTGACGCGGTCGGACAGGCGATACTGGCCCTATGGCCGTCATGTCTCCCCGTTCGCCCGTTCCCGACGCCGCCCAGGTGCTACGGGCCCGGTACACCCACCGGCTGCCGGCCCGCCTGGAGGACTTGACCGGCCCCGCGCAAGGCACCATCGACCTGCCGTTGCACGTCGTCTGGTCCGGGCGCCGCTCCTACGACCTGACCAGCCTCAAGTCCCGGATCAGCCTGTACCGCACCGTCCTGGCCGAGGGACAGCGCCGGGACCTGGAGGTCTTTCTCAACCGGGACCTTCTGATCAGCCAGTGGCCCATCCTGCGCACCTTGATCAGCCGCTTCATCCGCGACGCGTGGGAGGACGCCTTCCCCGAGCTGGCCAATGCGAAGGCCCCGTGAAACTGACCCGCCTGCACCGCCGCCTCCTCGCCGACGTTCTCGCCATTGGCACCCCGTACCCGCTGGTCATCACCGGCGGGTACGCCGTGCAGGCCCACGGCCTGGTCGACCGGCTCTCCCAGGATCTGGACGTCGCCACCGAGAATCCCACCCCGATGGATCAGATCATCCGTACCATCCGCGCCGGCCTCACTGATCGCGGCTGGACCGTGCGCGAGATCGAGACCGACCCGCTCTCCGGCCGCCTCATCGTCACCGACCCGGCCACAGGCGAGGACTGCGAAGTCGACATCCTCAAAGAAGCCTTCTGAGCCCCGCCCGCCGCCACCGAGTACGGCCCGGTCCTCGCCCTCGACGACGTGATCGGCACCAAGGTCCGGGCCCTGGCGGAGCGTGGCGCGGTCCGCGACCTCATCGACGTCCACGCCGCTTCCCGTCACCGCACCACCGCCGACCTGGAGGCACTCGGCCGCCGCCATGCCCGCGCCGAGTTCAGCCTCAGTGACCTGCGCGACCGCCTCGTCGGCGCGGAATGGTGGGACGACGCCGACTACGCCGGCTACGGCCTCAGCCCTGACCAGGTCGCGGAACTGCGCGACTGGGCTCTCGCATGGGCGAGTGATCTCGACACCCGCCTGCACGCCGAGGAAGATCCCGACAACTGACCCTCGGACACCGGGAATGCTGAGCCCGGGCTACTCCGCGGGTCAGAAGCCTGGTGCCGCGCTCGTTCCCGGCGCCGACACCCTGCGTGGCCTCGAAACTGCTCGTGACCTGCGCGCCGAGAGCCACGACATCGACATCACCGAGGCCGAAGCCGTCCTAGATGATCAATTCCAAGGGGTGCCTGCGGAGGGTGCCGGGGCGGGCGGTCAGGCATCGAGGTCGACTTCGGGGTGCGTGAACCGCACGGGCTTGCCCAGCGACCGGCCGTAGGCGATTTCGGCTCGGGTGCTGTCTCCGATGTAGTCGCCGACTAAAGCGCCTGAGTTCGCGATTTCTGAGGCGCTGGTACCACGAACTTGGCCCCTGCCGCCCGGGCTTCCCGGCCGTGGGCGGCTCGGTTCCGACGGATTCGAGGTCGAATTCTTGGCGTCGGTCATGGGGCCGGAGCGAGACGGTCAGTGAAGCTCGCAGCCGCGGAGCGTCACGGAGTCCACGTAGGTTCCGAAGCTCGATCGCCGGTTACCGAAAGGTCACATTCGGGGCAGTATGGCTCCGTCCTGCCAGCGGTAGAGGTCGCGCAGCAGGGAAATCTCGGCGCCGTGATGGATCAGCTCCCTGTTGACGTGCAGGACCCTGTTCTCCATGGGAAACCGCTCGGGACCCACCGTGGGCGGATTGTCCAGGTCAGCATCTGAGAGCTTGCGGACCCCCGCGTTCCATCTCCCATACATCTCATCGAGCTGTTTCAGCGCCTCGTCAGCGGTCCCCGCGTAGGGGAATGTCTGGGAGTCGACGTCCTGGCCGCCGAAGTACCATCCGACCCGATAGCCCAGGCACGAGACGACGATGTGTGCCAGCCGCCAGGCAATCGTGGTCACCGGCGCTGGCACCGGGGCAGGGGACGCGGAGTCCATCGTCCATTCCCCCGAGCCTTCCGATATCGGTGCGGCCGACGTGCCACGTGGGCGGATGCTCCAGCAGCCGCGCACGGGCTCCCAGAAGTACTCCTCGTCGGTAAGACCCTCCAGCCGTGGCCGCAGGTTCTTGTGCCAGTACCAGTCCAGTTGCTCCGCGAGCTGATCGCTTCTTGTCATTTCCGCACACTTGTCCTGTCTCATTCAATCGAGTCGTTTTCTCAACGAACCGAGTCGTTCGGGCTTCTGTCCCAGCGAACCTAATCGCGCGACTGAGGACGCTGGGGGTGCTGGACGGCTGTACCGGCTGGGGCGGATCACGCGGGTCCGTGCATCGAGTCGTCGTACGTGGACGCGGTGTGCGGGCGCCGTCGCCGTCCGCTGCGGGACTGTGTGACGGGCCGGTTCGAGGATGTCGATCCGCTGCGTACGGCCCGCTGGTCGCACGGTGAGCGTCACTTCCGGGCTGGGACTGGGCGGCGACGACCGGACGGCACGTCGGCTTCGAGTCGTGGCTGGAGCGGGACCGACTGCTGCTGATGGACTTCGATCCGAGCATGTTCCTTCTTCCAGGCCCCGGCCGCGGCGGTCTGTCGTGGAGCCGGTGTATTCCGCGACGAGGCGTGCGGGACGACGACGCTGCCGTGGTCGCAGACGATCGACACACTGCGACGGGCATGGTCGACATCGCTACCAGGTCGATCACCGCAGCGGTGCTGCGGCCCTCCACGAAGGCCGCACAACGGCGATGTCAGCATCGACGCCACCGGCCCGCCGCCGCCCCGCATCCCACTCCGCGGACCACGTGACATACCCGCCGGGCGCCCACCGCCGGCCGACACCGGTTGAGCCGATCCGCACGGAACAACTCCACCTCACCCCACAGGCAGCAGCGCGAGCCTTGCTCACAGCGGCGCTTTCCCGCCCGCCCTCAGACCTTTCGCACAGCCCAGAAACGCAGAGATCCCGTCCGATCGAAATGATCGGACGGGTACAACTGCCGGACTCTGGAAGCCCGCTGCTCGCGGCCGCGCCGCACCACTACCTCGACATCGCCACCCGCGTGCCCTGGCAGTACACCGGCGTCGCGGGCGAGGTCACCAACTGCCGGTCGGGGTGACGCTGCGCCTAGCGTCCGCTGACCCGTCGGCCGCGGTGAACCGGCGTCCGTTCCTGCCCAAAAGCGGGGTCCCACCTCGTCGAAGGCAGACGCCCGCCCGCGCTCACAGCAGTCCGGGCCGCTGCCACTCTTCACCAAGGACGTGGTGGTCGAGGAAGTTCAGGAACGCTTCGTACCAGACCTGGATGTGGCCCGGTGAGAGGATCCAGTGGTTCTCGTCCGGGAAGTACAGGTACTTCGCAGGCACCTCGAACCGCTGCAGATCCTGGAAGAGCGCGGCGCCCTGGCCGACCGGCACGCGGTAGTCCTTCGCGCCGTGGATGACCAGCATCGGCGTACGGATCTTCGCGGCGTCCAGGTACGGGGAGTGCGCCTCGTACCGCTCGGGCCGGGTCACCGGGTCCCCGAAGATGCACTGGAAGTACCAGGGGGCATCGGTGTCGCCCTGGAAGGACCGCAGGTCCCACAAGCCGGCGTGGCTCACGATCGCCTTGAACCGATCGGTGCTCGTGGCGACCCGGTTGGCCATGTAGCCGCCGTAGGAGCCGCCCCCGAGCGCGGTGCGCGCGGCATCGATGTCGTCACGGGCCTCGGTTGCGTCGGTCAGCGCCATCACGTCCGTGTACGGGACCCCGCCCCACTGCCCCCAGCCGCGCCGGTGGCCCTGCTGACCGTAGCCGGTCGACAGGGCCGGGTCGGGCAGCAGCACCGCGTAGCCGCGAGCCGCGAACGGCCACGGGTTCCACCGCCAGGTCCAGCCGTTCCAGCTGCCCTGCGGCCCGCCGTGCACGGCGACGAGCAGCGGCGCGGGGTTCTCGGCCGACGCGCCCTCGGGCAGCACGAGCCAGCCGCGCAACCGGTACCCGTCCGCCGCGTTGGCGTGCACCTCGGTGAGGGTGCCCGGCAGCGCGTCGAACGCACCGGGGGCCGGCAGCTCGACCGGCGTCTGGTCGGCGACGCCGGCCTCGAACCTGACCGGCCGCGGCGGCGAGTCGATCGCGTTGCGCAGCGCGTACAGCGTCCGCCCGTCGGGGGCCACGCAGAGCGAGCCGTACGCGCCCGAGGCGGTGAGCCGGGTCACGGTGCCGTCCGCGTCCCGCCGGAAGACGGGCCCGTGACCCTCCACATCGGCCATGAAGAAGAGGGCGTCGTCGACCGTCGAACAGACAGCACCGACGGGCCAGTGGTCGAACCCGGGCAGCAGATCGACGGCCTCGCCGCCGTCCACGCCGACCCGGACGAGTGTCATGTCCATCGACTCGTCGTAAGTCGGCCACGTCATCCGCGAGCACACGACCGCCGAGCCGTCGTGCGTGAACACCGGCGCCTCGTAGAGGTGCTCCACATCGCCCAGGACGAAGACCTCCTCGCCGGTGGCCGCGTGTGCCACCACCACGGCGGTGCGGTTCTCGGCGGGCACCCGGCCGGGTACGAACCGGGTGTAGGCCACTCGCGTCCCGTCGGGCGACAGCGCCACGTCCCCGGGGTTCTCGAGGCCGACGCCCTGCCCGCCGGCGTCGACCAAGGCGCCCTCGGCCCCCGCGCGCATGAAGGTGTGCTGTTCCTCGGGTCCGAGATCGCGGTCCCAGGCGCGGGTCGGCCCGGCCTCGTACAGGATCGCGGTGACCTTGGCGTCCTTGCGCGCCGTGCGCAGCTTGCCGTGCGCGTCGGCGTCGGCGGCCCCGGGCAGCAGCCCGGCGGTGTGGGCCAGCGCGCCGGAGTCCCGGGCGACGGTGAACGCGGTGATCCCGCCCGGGTGCCGGGCCACGACGGCGGCCTCTCCACGCCCGGGCAGCGCCCACAGCGCGGCACCCTCGTGCTTGTCCTCCGCACTGTCGTCCTCACGTTCCGACAGGAAGTACAGCACCCCGTCCGGGCCGAACGCGGGCCCGGACTCGCCCTTCCCCGACCGGGTCAGGCGCACCGCCTCGCGCTCCCCAGCCGGATCGATCTCCCACAGCCCGGACACGAACCTGGTCCGGTCCTCTGACAGAGTCTGCACGGCGGCGACGAGACGGCCACCGTCGGCGGACAGCGCAAGGGAGTTGACGCGAGGCTGGGCGAGGAACGCGGGCAGGTCGTGGAAGGCGGTCGTGCCACCGGGGATCGCAGACATGCGGACGATTCTTGCTCGCGACGGAGGCGGTGAACAGCGGATTACGGGCGCCGCCCGCCAGGGGTGCCTGCCGCCCGTCCGGCGAAGCTCAGAGGTCCCGTCCGATCGAAGTGATCGGACGGGATCCCGTCAACCGCCTGCGAGCTGACTCGTGAACGGCGCCTCCGATCACAGCAACACGTTCAGACCGCTGCACGCGCCCGACGCTCACGAACGCCCCCTCCAGGGGCGCGGCCCGACTCGTTGAGCGGCGATGTCTGGCTCGGTCCACAGCCGTAACCTCAGCCGAGCTGCTTCAAGTTGGTGCGGGATCGGCGAACACGGTGCGACGACGCTCCCTGCAGTCTGTCTCGACCGACCGAGCCCACGCGTCTCACTCAATCCAGTCCATGCAGGTCAGCAGCATGCGGCCGACTAACTTCATTGAGACAGGACAACACTACATACAACGGAGACCTGGCTGCGCCCCTCGCGGACGCCGTCACCGGCCGTCTACGGGGTGTCCTCCTGGTCTTGGTCGGACAAAGGGTCAGGGTGGAATGGCCGGGTGTAGCGCAGTCCGGTGTCGGGGGTGATGTTGAATACCGCGCATAGGTGTTGCGGGTCGGCGCCGGTGACGGCGGCCTCTTCGAGGATTCGGTCCTCGCGAAGTCGTCGTGCGGTGACGGGGAGATCCTTGAGCAGGGGCTGCATCCAGCCGATGGTCACCGGCGTGCGAGAGTGCGCGGTCTGCGAGCTGATGAACAGGTGGGGGTTGCGGGTGTGTGGCCAGCGTGCGTTCCGGAGTTGGATGTAGTCGGCGGCGGCCCGGCGAGTAAAGGCATCCAGGGGATGGTCGATGTCGCCGAACGAGAGCCGGCCGCCGGTGAAGTCGACGGCAGCCAAGGGCAACTCGCGGGCCTGGTGGGGGTAGAGCGCATGAACGCCGATGAGGGCGATCAGTAGCTTGAGGGCGGGGTCGGTGTCGGCAGCCGCGGCGAGAGTTTTGATCGCCTCGGGGCTCAGTGGCGTGGGCACCGAGGTGGGCTTCGCTCCCAAGCGCAGGCCGCGTGCGGGATTGACGAACAGCAACCGTTGGCTCTTAGTGGGCGGTTCGTAAGGCGATGTCCATTTCTGGCTGAGGTGGGGGCAAGGACGCTGGTGGAGGTTGTGTCGGCTATTGCTTCCTGGCGAAGTTGCCGGTGCCGGCCTCGGTGAGGATGCCGAGTTTGACCAGGCGTTTCAGCTTGGCGCGGGTGCCCTCGACGTTTTTCGCCAGCAGTTCGTGGCCGAGGGCTGCGCAGACGTCCTTGGCTCGTAGCGGTCCGGTCGCGTGGTTGAAGGCGGCGAGGATGCGGGGGTAGTCCGGGTGCTCGGGCAGCTCTGGCGCGACGGCCGGGAGCCGGTCGGCGAGGCCGGTGACGGTCTTGCGGGTGATCGCGAGGTGCTCCAAGTGCGTCTCGGCCTCCCGCAACCGGGTCTGCAGGTCGTCGATCTGTGCGCGGAGGTCGTCGGCCAGGGCCCGGGCGGCTTCTTCCTGGAGGTCCAGGGCATCGAGCAGCGGCCGGATGTTCACGCTGCCACCGCCTGCGCCGTGCGCCAGGTGGGGGCGTTCGCGCCGGTGAGGCGTCGGGTCATGACGTGGGTCATCGCCCAGTAGACGCGGGAGGCGGAGGAGGAGGGGCGGTGCTCGTAGTCGCGGACCAGGCGCCGGTGCAGTATCAGGATCCCGTAGGTCTGCTCGACCCTCCACCGCTTCGGCTGCGGCACGAACCCCTTGTACTGCGGGTTGCGTGCGACGATCTCGACGTCAATTCCCAGGCCGACGCCGTGCATGACGACCTGGTTCTTGAAGCCCTGGTCGAC
>NZ_JBEPBF010000157.1:0-21326 GCF_040298985.1 Streptomyces sp. NPDC001093
GGGGCGCGGGGGCGGTTTGGTGGGTTTCACTCCCGCCGCGCCTCCGGGCCCGGTCCCTTCAGACCAGTGCGGGGGGGGGCTTGCCCCGTCGGATCAGTTGACGCTCTGTCCGCCGTCCACCATGACCGACTGTCCGGTGACGAAGGAGGCCCGGTCGGACAGGAGGAAGAGAGCCACCTGGGCGACCTCGTCCGCCTCGCCGACGCGGCCGAGGGGGATGTTCTCCCCGTGCGGGTGGTACTCGGAGCCGTCCTCCTTCTTCGTGATGCCGCCCTCGGTCAGCGGTGTGCGGATGATGGTCGGGTTCACGGTGTTGACCCGGATCGCGTCGGGCCCGAGCTCCACCGCCGCCGCGCGGGCGAGTGCGGCGACGCCGCCCTTGCTGGCGCTGTAGATGGAGATGCCCGCGGTGCCGAGTTCGGCGAACACCGATCCGTTGACGACGATCGCCCCGCCCTCGCCCTGGCGCTTCATCTGATCGGCCTCGGCTTGCAGGTAGAAGAACGTGCCCTTCAGATTGCCGTCCATCAGGTGGTCCCAAGCCTTCTCGTCCAGCTCGGTCAACGGGCCGACCGCGGCGGTGCCCGCGTTGTTGAAGGCCACGTCGAGGCGGCCGAAGTAGTCGACGACCTGCTGCACCACTGCCCGCGCGCCGCCGAAGTCCGTGGCGTCAGCCTTGACGAACAGCGCCTCGCCACCGTCCCTCGTGATCTCCTCGACCACGTCCCGGCCTGCATCCTCCCGGCGCCCGGTGATCGCCACCTTCGCACCCTCCTGTGCGAACAGGCGTGCGCTGACCCGGCCGATCCCGGACGTTCCCCCGGTGATCAGAGCAACCTTGCCGTCCAACATTCCCATGGTTCTGTTCCACTCCGTCTAGGAATTCGCTACATGCCAGATGCGGACCCGGCTTCGAAATCGGTGCCGACTTTTCCGGCCAGGTGCCAGGCCCCGGCATTGGGTGCCGAGCGGTTACAGCGTTCGCTTCTCCGACGGGATTCCATGAAAGCCATAGGCCGTCGCGATAACCGGTATAGGCTCGCCGTCTGCCGTCTGCCGTCTGCCGTCTGCCGTCTGCCGTCTGCCGTCTGCCGTCTGCCGTCTGCCGTCTGCCGTCTGCCGTCTGCCGTCTGGAGAATCTGTCGTCTGCCGTCTGGAGAATCTGTCGGCAGATACTCCATTCAGCTGACTGCACAACAGCCCCGGCGTTCCCGGCCGGTGCCCTGGCCCGGAACGGCTGCGGGGCCCCGTTGCTGGTGATGCTGTGGATGTGCGGCGGCCGTACCTACTGCGCCGCTCTGAGCGGGCGGTGCGTTCCCGAGGGTGTGGCGTGATTCCCGACGCAGCGGCCGTGTTCCCGTCCGTACGCCGATCACGTATCTCGTCATCAACGGAAGGAATCGGCCACGACGTCTGCATCCATGCAGGGGAAGGTCGCGCTCGTGACCGGGGCGACCAGCGGCATCGGCGTTGCCACAGCGCAGGCGCTGGCCGAGCGCGGCGCGTACGTGCTGGTGGCCGGCCGCGATCCCGTCCGCGGCGAGAGCGTCGTAGGCGCGATCCGGGAGCACGGCGGGAAGGCGGACTTCGTGAGTGCCGATCTGCGCGACGCCCAGGCGGTGCGACGGCTGGCGCACGACGCCCTGGGGCTGGGCGGCGGCCGGGTCGACGTCCTGGTCAACAACATGGGCGTCTACCCCTTCGGGCCGACCAAGGACACGGAGGAAAGCCTCTTCGACGCGGTGTACGCACTCAACGTCAAGGCCCCGTTCTACCTCGTGGCCGAACTCGCCGCCGCCATGGCCGACCGGGGCGGCGGAGCGATCGTCAACGTCAGCACCATCGCGGCCGCGCTCGGGTTCTCGGGCATGGCGTTGTACGGGTCGAGCAAGGCAGCAGTGAACCTCCTGACGAAGGCATGGGCAGCCGAGTACGGCCCACAGGGAGTGCGGGTCAACGCCGTACAGGTCGGTCCACCCGGGCCGCGCAGGCGCCCGCCGGACGGCCGGCATCCGCCGCAGAGATCGCGGCCGCGATCGTGTACCTCGCCGACGACGCGGCGAGCAGCTTTGTGCAGGGGGCGGTCCTGCCCGTCGACGGCGGACGCACCGCCGTCTGACCTCAACGCATCGCCCAGCCGCCTCGCTACGGAGATCAGTCGGTGGTCGGCTGTTCGAACGCGGCGATCAAGCGTCCCAGATCCTGCCGCCTCGAATCCGCCGGCCACACCGCCCATGTCCGGCGGATGAGAGGGTGCCCGAGCAGCGGCTGCCACGCCACGCTCTCGGGAATGGGCTGCGACCAGTCCGGCGGGGCCAGCGCGAAGGCTCGCCCGGCGCTGACGGCCGCCAGTTTCACCTCGGCGATCAGCCGCTGACCCTCCGGCGCCTGGGTACCAAGGTCGAGGCCGTGGGTGCGCAGGATCGCCGTCAGCTCGTCATACCAGGCAGGGCTGTCCGAGCGCGGGAAAGCCACCCATTCCAGCCGGGCCAGCGCATCCAGCGCGATCCCCTCCGGCCCGGACAGCTCCGCCGCCTGGTCCGCGGCCAGCAAGACACCCAGCCGTTCCCTGTTGACCAGCATCGCGTCGAACTCCTGACCGGTGGGGCGCTCCCGCAGCAGTCCCAGGTCCAGTTCGCCAGCGTGAAGCGCGGCCAACTGCCCGGACGTGGACAGATGGCGGGCCTGAACCCGGGTGTCGGGGCAGTCCTCGGCCAGCTCGCTGAGCGCGGGACTCAGCAGCCGCGAGGGGAACTCCAGCGGAATGCCGATCCGCAGCACGCCGCCGCCCCCACCGGCGTACCGGGCCATCGTCCGCACCACCTGATCACGCCGGGCCAGCAGCGCACGTGCCTCCCCGAGGAGGGCGACGCCCGCGTCCGTGGGCCGAACACCGATGCTGCTGCGCACCAGCAGCTTCACCCGCAGCTCCCGCTCCAGACCACCGACCGTCTGGGACAGCGCCGGCTGGCTGACATGCAACCGTCGGGCCGCAGCCGAGAAGCCACCCTCCTCGACCACTGCCACAAAGGCATGCAACTCCCGCAACTCCATGCCCCCATCGCACCACGCCGAAAACGCCGGATCCACGACCGGCCACAACCTTGGCCTATAGCGCCCATAACGTCCGGTAGCGGAGGGCTACGGCCGCTGCCCGTACCGACGACGGTGAGAACGGCAGACCGCCATGCATCGTGCACGGGGCGGGGCAGGAGCTGCGCAATGCTGCCGAGGCCTGCCACAAGGCTGCAAGCGGCTGCTGATCCCAGCGCCGCGCCACGGCTTCGCGGCCTTACGCCACTTACTGATCGGTTGGGCCCAGGGCCATGAAGCCGCCGTCCACGGGGAGGGTGACGCCGGTGATGTAGGCGGCGCGGGGCGAGGCGAGGAAGACGATGGCTTCGGCGATCTCGCGTGCCGCACCAAGGCGTCCCAATGGCACCTTCGCTCCCAGCGCTTCGAAGTCCTCCTGGCCGACCATGTCCGCCACGTTGTCGGTGTTCGTGTGGCCAGGGGCGACGGCGTTGAAGCGCACTCCACGCTTGCCGAACTCGACGGCCCAGGCGCGGGTGAAGGAGTCCACGGCTGCCTTCGAGGCGCCGTAGACGGATGTGCCGGCCATGCCGGTCAGACCGGCGACAGTGGTGACGCTGACGACGCTGCCGGAACCCTTGGCCGCCATCTTCGCCGCCAGTGCCTGGGTGAGGAAGTACGTGCCGCGTACGTTGGTGTCGAGCAGGGTCTCGAAGGTGTCCAGGCCCTGCTCGAGGGTGGGGGCGAAGGGGTAGGCACCGGCATTGTTGACCAGGATGTCCACCTCACCGGCCTCGTCGGCCAGGTGTCGGACCGAATCCAGATCGCTCAGGTCTGCGGCGATGAACCTGGCCTTGCCACCAGCGGCCTCAATGGCCGCGACGGTCTGAGCGCCCTTGTCGGCATTGCGGCCGGAGACAATGACGGACGTGCCCTCCTGGGCCAGGAGGAGAGCCGTCTCGCGACCGATGCCGGACGTGCTGCCGGTCACGAGAGCGGTCTGATTCTCGAACTGCATGAGAAGCACCTTTCCGCAGGACCGGTACGGCCCGGCAGCCATTGGGTACGAAATATTTCGCGCCTGCTCTCAGGCGCCGTCCGGTTTCCGGCAAGCTGACCCGCAGAGCAGTCCAGCATTTCTAATTGCTGACCTCTTCGCGAAATTTCCGGCTGCGATCGCCCCTACTTTTGACCGCCATAAGCAGTACCTTCATTTGGCGCGGAAAGTGTCGAATTCTCCACCCACACGGCGTCCGGAACATGAGGGTTGACCGGGAGCACGGGTGGTCCGTGTTCTGGTGCCCCGCCTCCTCCGTGAGGTGACGCGAGTCCCAAAGCCTGCGCCGTGCGGAGATCGGGACGGGGGCGCAGCCGTATCCGAGGCCCCCATCTCCTCCGGAGCCCGCTGCGCCGTTCACAGCGCCGCACACGCTCCCGGTGGCCGGGGTGCCGGTCAGAAGCGGTGCTTATGGCGGCTCTTCGTGAGGCGTATGGCCGCGGGAGAGGAACTGTGCGCACCTCGGGGTTACATGATCCGTACAGCGCGCGGCTGCCCTTCCGGCTCGTGCGGGCGGCGAAATGGGCCGCCCGCCTGCGATCCGTTCAAGCCCGGGAAACCACCTGGGTGTCCCACCCCATGGAGGTACCCCATGTCACGGCTGCCTCAGATCCAGCCCCAGGTGACCGGTGCTGCCGCCGAAGCTCTCGCCCAGGTCCGCAACCCCCGGCTCCGTCCCGAACCTGGCCAAGGTCATGGCCAACAGTCCGGCGCTGGTGAAAGGCTGGCTGGCGCTGTCCGGGGCACTGAGCGAGGGTGTGATCCCCGCTCCCGTCCGTGAACGGCTGGCGATCGCCACCGCCCAGTACAACAATTGCGAGTACTGCCTGTCCGCCCACACCTGCATAGGGGCGCACGTCGCAGAGGTCGACGCCGAGGAACTGGAGCGGGCCCGCGACGCCGAGTCCGGCCCGCACATCGCCGCACCGCTCGCCCTCTCCGACACCATCGCCCGCGGCCACGGCAGCACCGACGAGAGGCAGCTGAAGGCGCGCCGGGCCGCCGGCGTCGCCGACGCCGAAATGGCCGAGGTCACGGGCAATCTGGGGCTGAACCTCCTCACCAACTACTTCAACCTCCTCGCCGACACCGACAACGCATGGCCGGTCGTCACCCCGTGTACTCACAACTGATCACCACGTCCCCCGCCCGGACCCCCCTCCCCGGGGCCCCGACGGGGAGTGTGAAGACCAGTTCGACCGACGCGGCACCGACCGTCGTCAGGCAATCCCGGGGAATAGCTCGAGATCAGCACCGATCGTGATGTGAGGAAAGAAATGAGCGAACCGCGCGGAAACCAGGAAGCCACCGCCTACGACGTGATCGTGCTGGGCGCCGGTCCGGTCGGCCAAAACGTCGCCGACCGTGCCCGTGCCGCCGGCCTGTCCGTAGCCGTCGTGGAACGGGAACTCGTCGGCGGCGAGTGCTCCTATTGGGCCTGCGTGCCCAGCAAGGCGCTGCTGCGGCCGGTCATCGCGGTCGCCGACGCGCGGCGCGTGGACGGCGCCCGGCAGGCCGTCACCGGCCGTCTCGACACCGACGGCGTCTTCGCCCGCCGCAACCGCTACGTCACCGACTGGGACGACTCCGGTCAGGCCCTTTTCCTCAAGTCCATCGGCGCCGACCTCTTCCGCGGTCACGGCCGTCTCGACGGCCCACGCCAGGTCACCGTCACCCGTGACGACGCCACACGCCAGACCCTTACCGCCCGGAGCGCGGTGGCCATCGCCACGGGCAGCCGACCGAATCTCCCCGGCATCCCGGGCATCGAAGAGGCCCGGCCCTGGACCAACCGGCACGGCACCGACTCCAGCACCGTGCCCGCCCGGCTCGTCGTCGTCGGCGGCGGCGGAGTCGGCGTCGAGATGGCCACTCTCTGGCAGGGCCTCGGCTCCCAGGTCACCCTGCTCGCCCGCCGTCGCCTGATCCCCCGCCTGGAGCCCTTTGCCGGCGAGCTGGTCGCCCAGGGACTGAGCGAGTCGGGCGTGGACGTACGGATCGGCGTACAGGTGTCCGCTCTGCGCCGCCCTGACCCCGAGGGACCGGTCACCCTCACCCTCGACGACGGCAGCGAGCTGGAGGCCGACGAGGTGCTGTTCGCCACCGGCCGCACACCCGCCACCGGCGACATCGGCCTGGACACCATCGGCCTCATCCCCGGCTCCTGGCTGGACGTGGACACCACCTGCCTGGTCAACGGCGTCGACGGCGACTGGCTCTACGCGCTCGGCGACGTCAACCACCGCGCCCTGCTCACCCACCAGGGCAAGTACCAGGCCCGGACCGCAGGCGACGCGATCGCCGCACGTGCTGCCGGCCGGCCGGTGGACGACGCCCCGTGGGGTGACCACGCCACCACCGCCGACCAGCACGCCGTACCGCAGGTATTCTTCACCGACCCCGAAGCAGCCGCGGTGGGCCTGACCGCCGAGCAGGCTGAGCAGGCAGGCCACCGGATCAAGACCATCGACCTCGACTTCAACGCTGCCCAGGGCGCCAACCTCTACGCGGACGGCTACCGCGGCCACGCCCGGCTGGTCGTCGACGTCGACCGGGAGATTCTGCTCGGAGTGACCTTCGTCGGCCCGGGCGTCAGTGAGCTCCTGCACTCAGCCACCATCGCGGTCGCCGGCGAGGTCCCGCTCAAGCGGCTCAGGCACGCGATCGCCTGCTTCCCGACCGTCAGCGAGATCTGGCTCTTCCTCCTCACCGCCTACCAGCGAGACCAGAAAACGCCGGAGACCGCCCCCGCGTGATGCCACCGCCGCAGGCCGAGAGGCCCTCTGCGCGGGGCCTCTCGCCTGGGCTGACCGTGCTTGGTGATCCACGGCTAGCGAGAGCCACTGACCGAACGCCGACGGCGACGAGGTGCACCCGGCCATCTGCCAACTGGACGACCGGCCGAGTAGGAGATCGGCGTGCCCTGCCAAGGCGTAGTACAGGGTGTTGAAGCGCGGCGAACCCCGGTACTCGCGGCCGTGAACACTCTCGAAGCCCAACTCGAACGGTTGCGACAGCACGTCTTACACGCGTACGAAGTCCAACGCGAGCAGCAGGAGACGCTCCTCCAAGGACTCAAACCCGCGCAACCGGCCGGTCGAGACCATTGCGGCTTGGGAGCGATAGCTCTTCGGGCAGGCTCGTTTGAGCTTTCCGCTCTCGGGTGATCAGCGGGCCTTCATGTGGCTGTCGGCGAGTGGGACAAGTTCCTTGCTCGCCGGGCGGCGTGTTGGGCGGCGGGCTGACCGGTCGGAGACCAGGCCGGCGATGGCGGCCTGGGTCTCGGCGAAGTCGTCGTGGCGACCGGTGTACCGGCGCAGCAGCTGCCATTGCTTGAGCTCGGCGTTGGTGTGTTCACGCAGATCCGCGCCGAGGACTGGCTGCGTCGAGCATGGCGCCAGGCGTGTTGCTCGCCGATCGGCGCGTCGTCCTTGACCTTGCGCGGCGGTGCGGTGACCTGGTTGGGGAACTCGTTGGCCAGGCCCCGGTAGCCCTCGTCGACGTGGGCTTTGACGCCGGGGCGGCAGCGTAGCTGCTCGGCGATGCCCTCGGTCCGAACTGCGGTCTGGTCGGGCATCCGCCCGGGCCGGGGCACACCGGAGAACACAAGTCGTCCTTGTTCGTCGCTGAACGTCGGGGTCTTGATCGTGTTCTGTCTCCGCTTGCCGGAAACGAACGCCTTGCGGCCCGGCCGTCCGACCTTTGGGCGGCGGACCTGCACGTCGGTGCCGTCAAGGCGTACCTCGACGCCTTCGGCCTCGGCGTAGGCGAACACGTCCTCCAAGGTACGCAGCCGGATCCCGGGCCGGTCCGGCACCGCACATCCGCGAGCGGCAAGCAGAGGACGGACCTGCCGGATCGCCCCGGACACCGTCGAGCGATCCACACCGAACAGCACCGCCAGAGCCGCATGCGGCAGCCCGTGACGCAGATGCACCAGCGTGACCAGCACCCGGTCAACGAACACCAGCCGATGCTTCGGCCCGGCACCGGCCTCGCGCCGACGCTCAGCACCCCGGCGTTTCCGCAGCGCGGACTCCTGTACTGACTGCCACGCCGGGGCAAGTGCGGCGACAAGTTCGCCAAGATGCTCCTGGGAGATCCCGGTTGGGGCAGGATGGGATAAGGCCACTCGGGCCGAAGCTTGCGTCACAACCCCCTCAACCCGCGCGGCCGTTCTCACGTCACGGACGAAGACCCGGTAAGGAGGGAGGCTCGAATGGACCAGCAACGGCTCCATGCCGACGTGCGCGCTGCCACCGGCGAGGCCATGGGTCAGGCCGCGGCCCGCATCGGGCGAGCGCTGAACCTGACGTTCACGGAATGCGAATGGAATGACCGGCCGGCGCACTTCGGCCGCGGGCTCGGTTTCGGCCTCCGCCTGACGGCAGCGGGCACCTATGACAATCCCGAGGTCAAGCTAGCGGCGTACACCGAAGTCGATGTGTCTTCCCCCTTCACGGACATGGACATAAGCCCCTACGTGGCAGGTCTGCTGACGACCCTCACCCGACTCGACTGGTACGTGCCCTCCGCTGAGCAGATCGCCGACGAACGCGCGGCCCACCGCATGGCCACCTTGTGGTCTGACCAGTGGTCTCGCTCCGGTGAGGAGCGGGCCGCGGAGCTCAACGAGGGCTGACGGCACCACCGGCCCGCAGTGTGCGCCGCCACCACCTCTCGACTTAGGGCTTGCCGGGAAACAAGTCGTGGCTTCCAGCTGTGGGACTCGTAGTTCTGGTATGGGGAGACCGGAGGGGATCGAGGCCGTTCTGGCTGCGAAGTTCCAGGTGTTGTTGCCGCATCTGGACGAGCGTCAGCGTCGGCTGGCCATAGGGGCGGAAGCGCTGTCGCTGGGGCATGGTGGGATCAGGCTCGTCGCTGCCGCGGCCGGGGTTCGGGAGGGCACGGTCTCGCGCGGAGCGGCTGAACTGGAGTCTGGTCAGGCTCTGTTGGGGCGGATCCGTCGTCCCGGTGGGGGCCGGAAGAAGACTGTGGACCTTGATCCGGGGCTGCGGCCGGCGCTACTTGCGCTGGTCGAGCCCGACGAGCGTGGCGACCCGATGTCGCCGCTGCGGTGGACGACGAAGTCGACTCGGAAGCTGGCAGCGGAGCTGACCCGGCAGGGCCACCGGGTCTCCGCCGACACGGTCGCCGGCCTGCTGCGGGAGGAAGGCTTCAGTCTGCAGGCCAACGCCAAGACCATCGAAGGTGCTCAGCACCCTGACAGGGACGCCCAGTTCCGCTACCTCAATGAGCAGGCACGAGACCACAGGGACGCCGGTGACCCGGTGATCAGCGTGGACAGCAAGAAGAAGGAGCTGATCGGCGACTACAAGAACGCCGGGCACGAATGGCGGCCTGCAGGGCAGCCCGTGAGGGTCAAGGCGCACGACTTCCCCGGCCAGGCCGAGAAAGCGATTCCGTACGGAATCTACGACATGGCGGCGAACACCGGCTGGGTCAGCATCGGCACCGATCACGACACCGCGGCGTTCGCCGTCGCCTCGATCCGGCGCTGGTGGCAGGCCCGCGGCCGGCACGACTACCCCCGCGCCCGCCGGCTGCTGATCACCGCCGACGGCGGGGGCTCCAACGGCTACCGCACCCGCGGCTGGAAGACCCAGCTCGCCGACCTCGCTGCCGAGACCGGCCTTGAGATCACGGTGTGTCATCTTCAGCCCGGCACCTCGAAGTGGAACAAGATCGAGCACCGGCTGTTCTCCCACATCACCATGAACTGGCGTGGCAGACCCCTGACCAGCCATGAAGTCATGCTCCAAACCATCGCCGCGACCACCAGCCGCACTGGTCTCACCGTCCATGCCGAACTCGACAGCGGTGAGTACCCCACCGGCATCCGCGTCAGCGACGACGAGATCGCCGCCCTGCCCATCACTCGCCATCGCTTCCACGGCGACTGGAACTACACCCTCCGCCCCCAGCGTCCGATGGACGCGACGACCACCGGCAGCACGCCGGACGAGGCCCTGGCGGACAGACCGACTCGCCTCACGCGGTGTTCGCTCCAGGACCCGGAACTGACCGGGATGACCCGCCGGCAGCTCAACGAGCTCATCGACTCGTTGACTCCAGCGATGGAGGTTCAACGCGAGCAAGTGCTCCGCACACGTCGAGGCCACGAGCGCCTGGTGGCCCCTGGCGCAGGTGCCAAAGCCAAGCTCACCTCAGCCGACCGGGTCCTGGTCACCGTGCTCCACCTGCGAAAACTCGCGACCATCGACCTCCTGGGCCAGCTCTTCAACACCACCGCCATGACCATCAGCCGCGCAGTGAAAGACGTCCGCCCGCTTCTGGAAGCCCATGGTGTTCATCTCCCAGCCTCAACAGCCCGTTTCCGCACACGGGAAGACGTCGCCAGGTTCCTCGACCCCAACAAAACCAAGATCAAATCGACGTGTTGATTCCCGCAAGCCCTAAGTCCGGGGGCGCCGGCCCAGCAGTGTTCTCGACTCCGCTCAGGCGGCCGCCGGTGCCTGGCCGCGCTGGGCGATCATCATGGCCATGTCGTCGTCGAGTAGACCGCCCGCATAGGCCCGCAGGTCCGCGGTGATCTGCTTCAGGAGCGGCCCGGGGGCGTGGTCGACCCACCTCGCGAGGCGTTCGGCGAGCGGGTAGAAGGTGCCCGCGCCGTCGCGGGTCTCGGTGACGCCGTCGGTGTAGAGCAGGATCCTGTCCCCCTCGTGGAAGGGGAAGGTCGCCGCCGTATACGTGTCGTCGGACATGGCGCCGAGGCCGAGCGGCGGGGCGGGTTCGCTGACCTGGAGCGCAGTGACGGTCCCGGTCGCCCGGCGCAGCAGCAGGGGCGGCGGATGGCCGCAGCTGATCATGTGCACCACCGGCTCGTCGTCCGGGATGTCGAGCACCACGGCGGTCACGAAACGTTCGGCGGCGTCGGGCTCGCATTCCGAGAACTCCGCGAGGCCCCAGCGGACGGCGTCCTCGAGGTAGGCGACCAGCTCCGTCAGCGGGATCCGCCGATGGGCCGCGGCGCGGAAGGCACCCAGCACGATCGCCGTGTCGCTGATCGAGGCGAGGCCCTTGCCCCGGACGTCTCCCATGATCAGTCGGGTGGAGTCGGAGGTACGAGCCGCGGCGTAGAGGTCGCCGCCTATGTAGGTGTCGGCCTCGGCGCTTTGGTACTCCGCGGCGAGGGACACCGGCCCGGCCCGCCGGGGGAGCGGGCGCATGACGACCCGCTGTGCGGTGTCGGAAACGGTGCGCGCCCTGCTCAGTTCCCGTTGGTGCCGGTCCCGCAGGTGGGTGAAGGCGAACAGCAGGGCGGAGAGCACGGTGAGCGAAGCGAGTTCGACCAGCACACTCTCGGTGCCCAGGGTCCGCCGCTCCGCCCCCGCGGCGATCAGCGCGAGTATCGCGAGGCCACCGATCAGGGCCGTGGGGCGCGGGCCCGCGCCCATGGCGGTCACCGCCGTGGCGACGACCAGGAGGTGGGCGAGGTGGATGTCCGGAGGCAGGAACGCGTCGGCCGCCGGGATGGAGACGATCAGGGCCAGGGGGACGACCAGGAAGAGCGGGTGCAGCGCCGCCCGGCTCCAGGCCTTGAGGACCCTGGTCACGGATGTCGTGGTGGCCGCAACGCTCATTCCTGCTCCCATCATGCCGGCCTGGTGAGTGGCCGCGGTGCGCGACAGACGCCCTCGCGGGGGAGGGGGCCGACCGGCACATCCCTCACCTTTGTGAACAGATCGGAGGTGCGCTGTATGCCGGGCGTCGAACAGCCTGCCGGCGCACCAGCCGGCACCTGCGACTTGCTCAATCAGGCCACCGACCCTCCGCTGGGCGCCCGCCCCAAACACGTCCCCCGCCCACAGGCCGACCTGACCTTCACTCCCGGCGATCCCTTCGTGCTCTACAGCGACGGCCTCATCGAACGCCGCGGCGAGGACATCGACGCCGGCGTCCAACGCCTCACTGACGCGCTTGCCCGCTATGCCCGCCACAGCCCCGAACACCTCGCCGACGCCCTGCTCGCGCACCTCGGCGGCAGCAGCGGCGCCCGCGACGACATCGCCCTGATCGTTGTCCGTCTATGACCCGCACCGCCAGCTGAGCGCAATAGGTGGCGAACCCCGCCAACGCGCCACATCGAAGTCAGGGCCGCGATGGCCAACTATCTCTGAGCAAAATGGCCAATGAGCGCCGACCGTCCACCAGCGCACTTCCCGGCCTCTCTGGCCTCCTATCGCTGGAGGTCACACAGGCGACCCGCCCAGGTGTCTGAGAGGTCGTATGCATACCGCTCAGCGGGCTCGGGATTCGAACAAGATCCTGATGGGATGATGTCGCCCGGCCTCGGCGAGGTCCGTGGTGCCGGACGGGTACAGTCCCTACGTCGGCGAGAGTGGCCGCGGCGGTCCCCAGACGGACGATGATGCGCGACCGGCGCGTTCCGCACCTCTCGGTAACGTGGTCCTTGGCGCCGCGCCGACGCATGCCGCGCGCTTGCTCGTGCAGCTTCGAGGCGTACGGCGATGCGGTCTGGTGCCATGGCTCCGATGGCGCAGAGGTTGGTGGCCAGAGAGGTCGGGCAGGTCGAGGTCGGCCCGCGGGGCGGGCTCTGGTGAGCAGGCCAGTTCGTACTCGCTGAGCCCGCCTTGGAGGGCTGTGCGGTCGCGAGGTGTCGCGGATGTTGTGGACGAACCCGTCGTGGAACAAAGTCGCACACGGGCAGCGCAACCGTCTGTAACGCTTCGGTGTCCGTGCAGTGACAGCTTCGTCTTACTGCCCCTCGTCGGCTCGGCGCGCTGTGCTGAAGCGTCGCTGATAGGCGGCGGGGCTGAGCGACAATTCCCTCACGAAAACTCTCCGCATGCTCTCTTAATTCGGGAATCCGGCAAGGGATGCCGTCTGCGTTGCGGTATGCCCTTGGTCGAGGAGAGCTTTCGCCATGTCGAACCGGATCATCTCCACGTATCGGGCCGGCGTCGTGGACAGCTCGTCGTGGAAGAGCCGAGGGAGATGCCGAGGGCTCACATTGAGGTGCTTGGCGAGTTCGCCGAGTGAGTGGTTTCCCCCGGGATTCGCCGTGATCAAGTCGGTGATTTTACGGAGGGCCGGAGACCGGGGCGGCGGTCCTTGCAGTGGGGCGGAGAACTGCGACTGGCCGCCCGAACGCTGCAAATAGACCACCAGGGCGCGGGCGACGTCGCGGGTGAGATCAGGGCCGTGATCCTCCTCGACGAGTGCCAGTGCCAGGTCGATTCCGGCGGTCACGCCCGCCGAGGTGTAGGTGGTTCCGTCACGGACGTAGATCGCGTCGGGTTCGACGCGGCTGGCCCGGCAGCGGGCGGCGAGCTCGTGCGCGACCTTCCAGTGCGTGGTCGCGCGCTTTCCGTCCAGGAGGCGGCTGCGCCGAGGATGAATGCTCCGGTGCAGATGGACGCGACCCGGTCGGCCCGGCCCGCCAGCGTTCGCGTGGCCTCGATCAGATCACGGGGGACCGGTGTGCGCGGGTAGAGGTCTGCGCCGGCCACCAGGAACGTGTCGGGAGCAGGCTCCGTGGCGGCGACGTCGACCGCGATCCGGATCCCGATGGACGAGGTGACATCGGCACCGGTCGGTGACACCAGCACGATCGTGTAGTCGGCACCGAGCCGGTTCGCTTCCCCGAACACCTCCGCGGGGCCGACGACGTCCAGGAGTTTGACCCCGTCGTGGACGAGGATCGCGACCCGGTGCGTGGAGGAGCCCACAACCCCGCTGCCCGCCTGTCCGGATTCGGGTGACTCATGGCCGGACCGAGGGAGCGCCGGACGCCGGGTGGTTGGCAGTGTGGAAGACGGACGCACCGTCCATTCGTAACACACCGATATCGGAAGGAGCAGAGGTCATGAGCGAGATCATCG
The DNA here is from genome assembly GCF_040298985.1 of Streptomyces sp. NPDC001093. Taxonomy (NCBI): domain Bacteria; kingdom Bacillati; phylum Actinomycetota; class Actinomycetes; order Kitasatosporales; family Streptomycetaceae; genus Streptomyces; species Streptomyces sp. NPDC001093. The sequence continues at coordinate 13,978 of NZ_JBEPBF010000157.1, forward strand.
CGGGGGTGGAGATTCCTGAAACGGCGGCGGTCGCCGAGGCCACCCGCCTCATGCAGGAGATGACCAGCCCACTCATCTACCACCACTCCCGGCGCGTTTTCGTCTTCGGCGCCCTGCATGCTCACAGGCTAGGCCTGGGGCCCGACCCGGAGCTTCTCTACCTGTCCGCCATGTTTCACGACACCGGCCTCTTGACGCCGTTTTCCGACGTGGAGCAGCGCTTCGAGGTCGATGGAGCCGACCACGCACGCAAGTTCATGCTCGACCACGGCTTCCCGGCCACGGCCGCCGACGTGGTGTGGACGGCGATCGCGCTGCACACGACCCCGGGAATTCCCGGGCGGATGGGCCCGGAGATCGCCATCACGAATCTGGGGGTCCTGACCGACGTGATCGGCCTGGGCCTGGACGAACTGGATCGCAGCCAGGTGGACGAGATCACCGCCGTCCATCCGCGGGGCGACTTCAAGAACGAGTTTTTGCAGGCCTACGTCGAAGGACTCAAGCACCGCCCGGAGACCACGAACGGAACCGTGAACTCGGATGTGCTGGAGCACTTCATTCCCGGCTTCCAGCGCACGACCACGGTCGAGCGCATCATGGGCGCTCCGTGGCCGAGCTGATCAAGGCCCCATAAGACGTGATGAGACGTGTGAGTGGCCCTCGCGACGGGCGTCGTCTCGGGCGAGGTGCGGCCTTCGCCGTGCTGGCCTGCGCCAATGTGGTGATGATGGCCACGGCAAGCGCACCGTCACCGATCTACCCGCTCTACCGGGAGCGTTGGGGCCTGTTGGTCACGATGCTGACAGTGATCTTCGCGGTGTATGTCGTGCAATGCCCTGCATGTGCGCTCCGGCGCTGCGGGCAGCATCGCGGCGCCTTTTCTGGCCAACAGCGTGGGCGGGGTGTGGTCCGTTCGGCATACGGCACGGCTCGCAACCTTGCTGGGGGCGGTTCTCCTGACTCTGGGTGCGTCCGGACTGGCGGTGGCCATCGCTGTTGCGTCGCCGGTTAGATACGTCGGCGGATCGGTCGTCGCGGGGCTGGGCGTCGGCCTGACGTTCAACGGCAACCTCCGCGCCATCAGCGCGGTCACCACCGCGAAGTCGCGGTCGGAGGTCTTCTCGGCCGTCTACGTGATCAGCTATGCGGCGTTGAGTCTTCCGGCCCTCGCGGCCGGGCTCGCGGCGCCCTCATGGGGGCTGGAGATCACGGGCTATCTGTACGTCGGCTTCGTCGGGGCGCTGTCCGTGGCTGCGGCCCTCCACGCCGGACGAGCACGCGCTCACAGACCCACCGGCGATCCGATCGCACGGGCCGGGAAAGCGGATCTCTCGGCGAACCGTCCCGCTGCTGAGCGCGCCGCGCGCCCCACGCCGACACCATCCCCGAAGCAGCTTGATCAGGACTTACGGCTGCCTTGTCGGAGCGGGTCGGCGCGCTTCCGCGGAGCTGTCTTCGAAGATCCCGAGATCGAAATAGCTACGCTGCATCCGCAGGCTGGAGGAGGTTGCGATCCGTATGGGTGACGGGCACGGGCTCGGACGGTCTGAGCAGGGGGACCTGCTCGGAGCCGAATGGGAGAGGCACCGGCCCGCGGTCTTCGGAGTGGCCTACCGGCTGCTGGGGACTGTGGCCGATGCCGAGGATGTCACCCAGGACGTGTGGCTGCGGGCGGCCGGAGCGGATCTGCAGACATCAATGATCTGCGGGCCTGGCTGGTGACGGTGGCCGCGCGACGGTCGTACGACATTCTCAAGAGCGCCCGCTTCCGCCGGGAGGCCTATGTCGGGCCGTGGCTGCCGGAGCCGCTGCTGACAGGGCCGGACGCGTCGCAGCCGGTACTCGTCGTCGAGTCCGTCAGTTCGGCGATGCTCCTGATCATGGAGGAGCTGAGCCCGCCGGAGCGGGTGGCCTTCGTCCTGCACGATGTCTTCGGTCTTGCGTTCGGTCGGATCGCCGAGGTGCTGGATGTCTCCGTGCCGGGTGCCCGGCAGCTCGCCTCGCGGGCACGACGGCGGGTGGCCAAGGCGAAGCAGTCCACGCCGCAGGCGTCGAAGGCGGAGCGCGAACGCGTCCTCACGGTCTTCCGCGCCGCCTACGAGGCCGGGGACCTGGCCGGCCTGGTCAGGCTCCTGCACCCGGACGCCGTGTATGTCACCGACGGCGGCGGCAAGGTCTTGGCGGCACGCAAGCTCATCCACGGCGGCGAGCGCGTCGCCGAGGTCATGATGCGTACGGGACGCCAGTGGCACCCGGACCGCATCGACTTCGCGGAGGTCGTCGGCGAGCTCGCCCTCGTGTTCCACCGGGAAAGCCGGGTCTACTCCGTCGACACGGTCCAGATCACAGACGGCCTGATCACCGCGTACCGCAGGGTCATGAACCCCGACAAACTCGCGCGCGTCTGAGCTGTCACACCCGCAGGGGTCACCTCGTCTCCCTGATGAGAACGCACAACGGGCGACGAAGGAAGACGCCAGAGCAGGTGAGATCGATCATGCGGCACGGCATACATCCACCTGCAGCCGCGAGCCCTGCGCGCGAGTGCGCTGTGCGCTCGGGTCCCCTCCCAGTAAGGATCTGTATGCAAGCCATCACTGTGCGAGACCGTGACGCTGGTCTTGCCGGGATGTCCCTGACGGACATGCCCTACCCTCACGCGGCCGAGAACGACGTCATCGTGCGGGTGCACGCCGCCGGCTTCACCCCTGGCGAGCTGGACTGGCCCGCCACGTGGACCGATCGCGCCGGCCGCGACCGGACGCCGAGCGTGCCCGGGCACGAGCTGTCCGGTGTCGTCGTGGAGCTGGGGTACGGCACCACCGGCCTGAGTGTCGGACAGCGGGTGTTCGGCCTGGCCGACTGGACCCGTGACGGCACTCTCGCCGAGTACACCGCGGTGGAGGCCCGCAACCTCGCCCCGCTGCCGGCGGACATCGACCACACCGTGGCCGTCGCACTGCCCATCTCCGGGCTGACCGCCTGGCAGGGCCTGTTCGACCACGGCCGCCTCACCACAGGCCAGACCGTCCTGATCCACGGTGCCGCGGGCGGCGTCGGCTCGATCGCGGTACAGCTCGCCCGCGAGGCCGGCGCCCGCGTCATCGGCACCGGCCGCGCCTCAGGCAGGGACAGGGCACTCGCACTCGGCGTCGACACCTTCATCGACCTGCAGGCCGAGAAGCTGGAGGACGCCGGCGAGGCCGACGTCGTGTTCGACGTGATCGGCGGCGACATCCTCGACCGCTCGGCCGCCCTCGTCCGAGCCGGTGGCACGCTCGTCTCCATCGTCATGCCGCCCAAGGTCCAGCCCAAGGACGGGCGGGCGGTCTTCTTCGTCGTCGAACCCGACCGCGCCCGGCTCGCCGACCTCGCCACGCGGCTGAGGGACGGCCGGCTCAAGCCGGTCGTCGGTGCTGTGCGGCCCCTCGCCGAGGCAGCCGCCGCGTTCGCCCCCGGCAAGCGCACCCCGGGCAAGACGATCATCCGCGTCACGGAAGACTGAATCAGGAGATCCATCGTGATCGGAATGCGAATCGCCACCGGCTTCCTGGCCGTCGCCACGCTGACGGCGGCCACGGCCTGCTCGACCTCGGACCAGCCCACCCACGCCATGGGCACGACCGCGGCCATGGCATCGCCTGCGGCCATGACATCGACACGTCCCACCGAAACCCTCAAGCCGCTGCTCCAGCAGGCCCTTCCGAATGTGAAGGGCAAGACGTTCACCTCGGCGATCGTGGACTTCCCGCCCAACGCAAGCGCGCTGCCGCACCGGCACGGCCAGGCGTTCGTCTACGCCTACGTCCTCGAAGGCACCGTGCGCAGCCAGCTTGCCGGCAAGCCCGCGACTACCTACCACCAGGGCGAGAACTGGGTCGAGCAGCCGGGCGCCCACCATGTCCTCACCGAGAACACCAGCCGGACCAAACCCGCCAAGCTCCTGGTCGTCTTCGTCTCCAACACCGGAGCCAAGCTCAAGATCGACGATTCGAAGTCGTAGCCCCCGGGGCATGCGAGCTGCTGAGGATCCGCACCTCCCAGATCAACGGCTGCGTCTTCTGCCTGCGCATGCACACCGGCGACGCCCTCAAGAAGGGCGAGAGCCGACCGGATCGCCGGGCAAGCGGCGGTCGGTCCGAGGGGCGCTGCTGCGGTCTCGGCATCCGCTCCGGCGGCCTGCCGCAGTACCTGCAGTGGTTCTGAAGTGATCAACCACTGTAGACGCCTTGGCAGAGACCTACGTCCTCGTACCCGGCAGCGGCCACAGACGCCAGTCGAACAGCAAGTGAAGGACTCCCTGATGGAATGCCAGCACACTCGCCCCCTTCATAACCGCGTCGTCATCGTCATCGTCACCGGAGCCGGTACCGGGATCGGCCGGGCAACGGCGGCCGCGATGGCCGAGGCGGGGGCGCACGTCCTCGGTGTCGGCCGACGCCAGGTGGCCCTGGACGAGACTGCCGCCATGCGCCCAGGCATCGCGACTCTCGCTACTGACATTCGCTTGGAGCATGCTCCTGAGCTGATCATCAGTACGGCGATCGACCGATGGAAGCAGCTTGACGTGGTGGTGAACAACGCTGGCGCGACTGCGCGTGTCTCGTTCGACGAGGTTACACGCTCGCGCATCACCGACCTGTTCGACCTCAACGCCATTGCCCCTACCATGCTCGCCCAGGCAGCGTTGCCTCACCTGCGCCGCAGCAAGGGCTCGATCGTCAACGTCTCCAGCACCTACGGCCATCGCCCCCACCCGGGTGGTGCCCACTACGGGGTGACCAAGGCCGCCCTGGAACAGCTGACGCGTACCTGGGCGGTCGAGTTGGCCAAGGACGGGATCAGAGTGAATGCCATTGCCCCCGGTCCGACCGAGAGCGAGGCTCTGTCCGTCAGCGGGCTCACGGAGGCGGAAGTGATGGCGGTCAAGAAAGAGCAGGCATCCCGGATCCCTCTGGGAAGGAGGGGACAACCGAAGGAAGTAGCGACCTGGCTCGTCCGCTTCGCAGATCCCACCGCGACGTGGCTGACGGGCCAGATTCTCACGATCGACGGAGGCCTCGAACTCATATGAATATGTTCTGCGTAGTGTCAACCGGGCGGGTCGCGGGGGTAGCGGGCCTGGGGCGTGTTTTCGCAGATCAGGCACGGTCTTCTTTGCGTCGCTTGATGTGCGGGTGTGGGCATCTTCGGCAGTCTGTGGGTGGACTGATGCTGACCCTTTGCTGATTTTCCTGACTCTGTGTCAGTTCTGCGGGTTGATCGTTTTGGGTGTCAGGGAGATGTCGTGTTGAAGCGGGTGTTCGTCGCGCCGGATCCGGGGCGGCTGAGGTTGCGCAGTGCTGCGCGGGGTGTCCTGGGTGTCGGTCTGGCGGTGACGGTGTCGGATCTGGCGATGCAGTCGCTGCCGGCGGCGATCGCTGGTGGGCTTGCCGCGCTGCTCGCCTTGTTCACGGTGGCCGATGGGTCGGTGCGGGGGCAGGCATTCACGACGGCACTGCTGCCGGTGGCGGGTTTCCCGGTGCTGGCTCTCGCGGCGGTGTTGCACGATTTCCCGTGGGTGCGGGACGTAGCCTTTGTTGCCGTCCTCGGCGCGGGGATGTATGCCCGCCGGCGGGGGCCGCGGGGCCACGCTCTGGGGACTTTCGCCTTCATGATGTTTTTCGCGGCGCAGTTCCTGCATGCGGTGCCGGGCCAGTTGCCGGAGCTTTATGCGGCGGTGGCCCTTGCCCTGCTGGCGTCCTCAGCGGTGCGCTTTGGCCTGTGGTGTTACGAGCGGCGGCTGTCGCCGCCCGCTGTTGTGGTGGTGGCGCCGGGTGGTACGGGTTTTGCCCGGGTGACCACGCGCCACGCGGTCCAGGGAATGGCGGGCGGCGCTTTCGCTCTGTTGGTGGGGCAGCTGGTGTCACACGAGCGCTGGTATTGGGCTGTGGGTGCGGTGTGATGGATTTTCGTGAACACCACCTCGCGGGGCGAGACCCTGGTGCGGGGGCTTTCGCAGGGTTTTGGGCACGGTGATCGGTATCGCCATTGGCCTGGTGATCGCTGTGCCGCTGGATGGGGCTGGTGCTCCCACCGCGGCACTACCGATGCCAGGCCACGCACCTCCCGGGCACACCGGTCCAGCAGCTCGATCACCTGACGGGCCCGCGCTTTGCGCGCCCGCAGCGGAGTGAACGGGTGCACCAGCGGCGCCAGCGACAGCCTCACCCCGCCCAATAGCAGCTCCAGTTCAGCGACATACCGGGCCGGATCCGCAGCTGGAGAGCCGGCCAGGCGGGCCGCAGCCTCAGAAGTGCACGCATGGACACAGTGCAGCGCTCGCTGGATCCACGCGTCAGTGGTGGCGTGCGTGGTCACCGGCAGTACCAGCAACACCGCGAGCGCCGCGCCGAGTGCCCCCACCCCCGTCTCCATCACACGCAGAGCAAGCAGCCCCGGATTCAGCACCCCCAACAGGCCATACAACAGCCCGGCCATTACCGTCACCGCCAGCATCATCCACGTATACGACACCGCCGTCGTATAGAAAATGCCGAAACGCAGACCGCGACAGGTGACGAGGCTCGTGCTCCGTGACGGCGCCCATTACGCGATGGCGATTCGCCGAGTGGGTAGTCGGCCAGGGGCCTGGAACATGCGGTGTCTGCCAGGGGTGTGCGTGTACTCAATGGGCTTGATCCGCTTCGGGTCCGGCTGTGTAGCGAGTGCGGAGCTGACTGGCGGTCAGAGCTGACCTCGGTACGACATGGCACAGGTTGTAGAGACCGTCCGGGGGCGTCTTCGCCGGTCCTGCGCGGGCACAAAATAGCAGGTCAGGGCCATCTGGTCCGGGAGGAGCCGCCCAGCTGGTGATGGCTGTGTGATAGGCCAGTGATACGGCGAGGCCCCGTCGGGGTGCGTCCTGACGGGACTTTGAGCCGAGCCGTGAGACGACAAAGCGCATCGGAGCGCTCCGGTGCGGCTTCGTCTGAGATCGGCTGCGCTGGCGCGCACGATGCGGTTGGCGCCTCATGCGGTCCGCGTTCCATTGCACTCGTTGGGAGAGGAGTCCATGTATTCCGGGCGTGCGTTGTCAGGGCCCCCTTGTACCGTCCAGATGTGCCACGCAACCAGCGCTCCTTGAGCGACCAACAAGCCCAGTGGGTACTCCAGTCCATCGCCGGCGGCCACCTCACGAGGGCGGAGGCTGCAGAAGAATTGGGTGTCTCCCGTGCTGTGATCGCACCTGCCTGACTCGAGGACGTGCTACCCGGTCCAGGATGAGTGGTGCGGGGGGGGGGGGGCCCCGCCCCGGTGGCGCGCCCCGCCCCCCCACAGCGGGCGGAGAGGGAGGGGGGCACCCA
>NZ_JBEPBF010000158.1:0-20764 GCF_040298985.1 Streptomyces sp. NPDC001093
GTGCCGGCGGCGTCGCGCAGGAACCGTGCCAGGCGCCGACCGGCGGCACGGACCCGTTCGGGGCTCGGGCCGTGGGTACTGGTGGCGCCGGCGCCGGGCCAGAACAGCAGCAGCGCGCCCCAGACCGTGGTGTCGGTGAGGAGCGGTGCCGCGACCACCGCATGGTGGTAGGGCAGGGCGATCGCCGTGCGCGGATAGCGACGGGCGAGGTCCTCCGGGTCGCCGAGCCAGACGAGCCGCCGCTCGCGCACCGCATCGGTCACCGGAAAGCGGCTCGACAGCGGGACCCCGAACCAGGGCGCGAGATACTCCGCCGGCATGCCTGCGGTCACCTCCAGCCGCAGGGTCTGGCCGTCGGACGCCAGGAGGAAGACCGCTCCCGCGTGCACGCCCGTGTCGCGCACGGCGAGCTCCAGCAGCCGGTCCAGCTCTGCCCGGCGCAGTGACCCGGCGGTGGGTGGAGGGGAGCGGGGCCCGTGGGGCTGCGCCGCGCCGCCTTCCCGCATGGCGCACATATCAGTACCGTACGTCCGCACCCGCCGACCCCGCGCGGAGGCCGCTGCCGATTCCCGTCCCGTTGTTCCCCATGACGGTCTGCTCGCCCCGTTCGTGTCAGCGTTCGAGGACGAGGGCGAGGCCCTGGCCCACGCCGATGCAGAGGGTGGCGACGCCCGTACCGGAGCCGCGGCGGGCGAGCTGGTGGGCGACGGTGCCGGCGAGGCGGGCGCCGGAGGCGCCGAGGGGGTGGCCGAGCGCGATCGCGCCGCCCTGCGGGTTGAGGATCGCCGGGTCGAACTCGGGCCATTCGGCGAGGCAGCCGAGGACCTGGGCGGCGAAGGCCTCGTTCAGCTCCAGTACGTCGAGATCGGCGAAGGTCCGGGCGGCCTTGGCCAGGGCCCGGGCGACGGCCTCGACGGGGGCGAGGCCGAAGTAGTCGGGGTCGATCGCGGAGACTCCGGTCGCGCAGACGCGTGCCAGCGGCTCGCGGCCGATGGCCTTCACACCCTCCTCGTCGGCCAGCAGCAGGGCGGCGGCGCCGTCGTTGAGGGGGGAGGCGTTGCCGGCGGTGACCGTGCCCTGCTTGGTACGGAAGGACGGCTTGAGCCTTGCCATCGCCGCGAGGGAGGCGTTCGGGCGTACGCACTCGTCGGCCGCGAACAGCTGGGGGTCGCCGTTGCGCTGCGGGACCGGGACGGGCACCAACTCGGCGTCGAACAGGCCCTGTTCCTGGGCGGCTGCGGCCTTCTGGTGGCTGTGCAGGGCGAACTCGTCCTGCTGCTCACGGCCGATCTCGTGCTTCTCGGCGATCAGCTCGGCCGACTCCCCGAGAGGGATGGTCCATTGCGGGTTCATCGCCGGGTTCACCATGCGCCAGCCCAGCGTGGTGGAGTACAGCTCGGCGTGGGCGGCCGGGAACGGTCTGTCGTTCTTGGGCAGGACGTAGGGGGCGCGGGTCATGGACTCCACGCCGCCGGCGATGGCGACGGAGCCGTCGCCGACAGCGATGGCGCGGGCGGCCTGGATGACGGCTTCGAGTCCGGAGGCGCACAGCCGGTTGACCGTCGCCCCGGGCACGCTGGTGGGCAGGCCGGCGAGCAGGGCGGCCATGCGGGCCACGTTGCGGTTCTCCTCGCCGGCGCCGTTGGCGTTGCCGAGGTACACGTCCGCGATGCGCGCAGGGTCCAACCGGGGTATGCGGGAGAGGAGTTCGCGGATGGCGTGGGCAGCCAGGTCGTCGGGGCGCACCGAGGCCAGGCCGCCGTTGTAGCGCCCGATCGGCGTGCGCACGGCGTCGACGATGTAGACGGGGTTCACAGCAGGCCCTCCGTGACGGTCAGCTTGGCGTCGGTCTTGGCGATGATCTCCTCGACGTCGACGGCAGGTGCGCACTCGACCAGCACAAGCCCCTCGTCGGTGACGTCGAGGACACCGAGATCGGTGATGATCCGGTTCACGCAGTGCTTCCCGGTCAGCGGCAGCGTGCACTCGGTGCGGATCTTCGGCGAGCCGTCCTTGGCTGTGTGCGTCATGACGACGATGACCGTGCGGGCGCCGTGGACCAGGTCCATCGCACCGCCGATCCCCGTGATCATCTTTCCGGGGATCGCCCAGTTCGCCAGGTCCCCCTGCTCGGAGACCTGCATGGCACCCAGCACCGCGACGTCGATGTGCCCGCCGCGGATCATCGCGAAGGACAGTGCGGAGTCGAAGAAGGAGGCGCCGGGCAGAACCGTGACGGTCTCCTTGCCGGCGTTGATCAGGTCCGGGTCGACCTCGTCCGCACCCGGGTAGGGGCCGGTGCCCAGGATGCCGTTCTCCGACTCGAGGATCACCTCCACCCCTGGCGGCAGGTAGGTGGGGATCAGCGTGGGCAGGCCGATGCCGAGATTGACGTACTGGCCGTCGCGCAGCTCACGCGCGGAGCGGGCGGCCATCTCCTCACGAGTCCAGGCCATCAGCTGGTCACCGTCCGCCGCTCGATCTTCTTGTCCGCCGCCTGCTGCGGTGTGAGGGCCAACACCCGCTGGACGAAGATGCCGGGCAGGTGCACCGCGTCCGGATCGATCTCGCCGGGCTCGACCAGCTCCTCCACCTCCGCGATCGTGAGCCTGCCGGCCATGGCCGCGAGGGGGTTGAAGTTGCGGGCGGACTTGCTGAACACCAGGTTTCCGTGCCGGTCGCCCTGCGCCGCCCGCACCAGCGCGAAGTCGGTGCGGATGCCGCGTTCGAGCACGTACTCGGTGCCGTCGAAGACCCGCACCTCCTTGGACGGCGAGGCCAGTGCGACCCCGCCGGAGCCGTCGTAGCGCCAGGGCAGACCGCCCTCGGCGACCTGCGTGCCCACCCCCGCCGGGGTGTAAAAGGCGGGGATGCCCGCGCCGCCGGCGCGCAGCCGTTCGGCGAGCGTGCCCTGCGGGATCAGCTCCACCTCCAGCTCACCGGACAGGTACTGCCGCGCGAACTCCTTGTTCGCCCCGACGTACGATCCCGTCACCCGTCCGATCCGGCCCGCCGAGAGCAGTACCGCCAGGCCCGAATCCATTGCCCCGCAGTTGTTCGAGACGACCGACAGCCCGCCGACGCCCCGCTCGAACAGGGCCTGGATCAGCACGTTCGGCACACCGCTCAATCCGAACCCGCCCACGGCCAACGACGCTCCATCCGGCACATCCGCCACAGCCTCCAGGGCCGTATTGACCAATTTCCCCATATTTTTCGGATCTCCAGATGCTCGCGTGAATTCTGTGTCCATCGCGGAATGTTTTACGCCGCCGACATGTCCGCCCGATGTGCATTCAGCCTGCCGGGGCCGTCCGCTGAGACCTGGTTCCACGGTCCGATGCCACGGCGCGCTTGGCCATCCCGCAGATCGGCGATATTGGCTGCGATTCAAGGGTTGTGCCGTCGGCCGCTCTCGCACGAATCGGGTATTTCACATTCCTGCGGGAACGAGATGCTGACGTGACAGGCGGGCGACCCCGTACGCCACCAGCGCGAGCCCGAGCACCTGGAGGGTCAGCCACCAGCCACCACGCAGTCTTTCCCCGTAGAGGGTGACGCCGAGCGCCAGGCTCACCAGGGTGTCCCCGAGGGTCAGGGCAGGCTGGGAGGCGACCAGCGGTCCGGACTGCATGGCGTTCTCCAGCAGGAACAGGGCGCACACGCCGAGGGCTGCGAACGCATAGGTCTGCCATGTGGTGAAGAAGGCACCCATACCCCGGCGGCCGAGGGCGGCGGTCGAGGACTTCATGAGCGCGGCAGTGAGGGAGTAGGAGACGGCGGCGGCCAGGCCCATGCACGCGGCGCGCGCCGCGCCGTTGGGCAGCCTGACCGCGACGCTGCACAGCACCACCACGGCGAGCAGGCAGCAGGTCAGTACCGCTGTCCACCGGGCCGCGGGGATCCCGAGAGTGCCACCGGTCGGCGCGGCCGCGAACAACGCCAGGCCCAGGCCGCCCCCGATACTGCCGACGGGCACCCAGCCGGCCCGGGGCAACGGGCGCCCGAAGACGATGCTCGCGAGCAGCAGCACGAACGGCAACTCCAGCATGAAGAGCGGCTGTACGACCGCCAGGGCGCCGGTGGCCAGCGCGGCGCCCTGGAAGATCGCCGAGAGGGCGACCCCACCTATGCCGAGCAGCCAGACCGGTGTGCGCAGCAGGTCCCACATCAGGCCGATGCGCAGACCGCTGGACTGCGGGACGACGGTGGCGGCCCGGCGCTGCATCACGGTTCCCAGTGCGTTGGTTGCCGCTGCGAGCAGAGCGAAGATCGGCGACAGCACGGTCAACATCGTGGTCTCCTGTCCCGAGATCACTGTGATCGATGATCGATCGATCGTGGGTGTGGGTCAGTGCTCTGCGAGAAGATGCATCAGCTGGGCGTCCAGGTCGACATGCACGTGCTCGGTGCCGGGTGACACCACCGCATCGGTGCGTTGCAGGAACTCCGTCACCACCGGCCAGGGGAACATGAGGTCCGCCCGTCCTGCGGGCGCCGTGAGGACGATCTGCACCATGTGCTGTCCCTGGTGCCAAGCAGGACGCAGGCGGACGTCGCCGATACCGACTGGCTGGAGCAGCCCCTCTCTCAGGAGCTCACGGGCGAAGAACCACTCGACCGCCAGGTCACCGCCGAGGCGGAAGGTCGTACGGACCGCGTAGGGATCGTCGGGACGATAGCCCAGTCGCGTGGACACGGGCACCGCCGAGCCGTCCGGCATGACGAGGAGTGCACATAGCTCGGCATCGATGGCACCGGTGCTGGGTCTCGGCATCTCTTCCTCACTCATTTGGTATGGGAGTCGAGCCCTCCGGCCCGGGGCTGTCCCGGACACCGGGCCGGAGGGCTGTCAAGGGTGTTCCATGCGCTCTTGGAACACCGTTGCCCCCTGCATGCATCCCGCCTTCCGCCGCCGTCCCGGGTGACCTCGCTCACCAGCCCGTGGTGCGGACCCACTGCCTCGAACGTGGCCCGCCGGGACGAGACGGTGCTCCTGCGCATAGCCCTCCAGCAGCGAGCGCAGCCGTCGGTGACCTCGGTGCAGTCGGGACAGCACGGTGCCGACGGGAGTCTGCATGATGTCGGCGATCTCACGGGTGGTGAAGCCCTCGACGTCGAAGAGGTACACCGCCGTCCGGAAGCATTCCGGGACGGCTTGCAGCGCCGCCTTGACGTCCGAGTCGGGCAGGTTGTCGAGCGCCTCGGCCTCGGCGGAGCGCAGTCCCGACGAGGTGTGCGAGGCCGCGCGGGCGATCTGCCAGTCCTCGATCGCCGTCGTGTCGTCGCGTTGCGGCCGCCTGCGTTGACTGCGTCGGTAGTTGAGGAACGTGGTGGTGAGGATGCGGTACAGCCAGGCCCTGAGATTCGTGCCCTCGCGGAACTGGTGGAACGAGGCGTAGGCCCGGGCGTACGTCTCCTGGAGCAGGTCCTCGGCATTGGTCGGACTGCCGGTCATCCGCACGGCGGCCGCGAAAAGCCGGTCACGGTGTACCAGTGCCGGTTCGAAGCGGGCCTGCATGTCGTGGTCCGCCACGGCCTTCGCGTCCTCATCGGTCTTCCCCGTCGCCGCCGGACTCAGCGGGATGTCGGGGTCGGCCTCGCAGTCGGGTCCGGTTCCGGTCATGGTGCCTCCTGGGGTGGGGACGACGGCCGGATCTCAGCCGTCGATCAGGTGCGCGCCGGACCGGTCCGCACCTGGTCCGGGAGACGCACGGACAGCGGCCGTATTCCTGGGTTCGGCACCCCCCGACCTGAACCCTCGCCGCTCGTGAATGCGGACCCCTCGGACGCCGTTCCGGTGACCTCGACCGGCATATCCGCCTGACAGAGGTCCGGATCCACGATCCAGCCCATGGACACCCACCGCATCGCGCAGACGAGTGATGTCCGTCGAGAGCCGGAGGCCCCGGGCGCGGAGCCTGTCGCACGAACAAGGTATTTCAACGCCGGTGCCCGTTATCCCTCGCGGATTACGTTGACCCCCGTCATTCAGGCATCGAAAGTCTTGGTTCCAAGCAGACGGCGGGACTGGGGAATTCTCATGAAGACATTCGTGCATCGGGGACAGATCACCAAGGTGGTCTTCGGCAGCGGTACGCGCAGCCGTATCCCTGAAGAGGCTGATGCCCTCGGATGCCGTCGGGTGCTCATCCTGTGCACACCTGGTCAAGCGGGCCAGGCAGTGGAGGTGCACGACGTACTGGGTACGGCGGCGGTGGGAACCTTCACGGAAGCGGCTCCGCACACCCCCGTCGAGTTCACGGAGAAGGCGGTCGCGTATTCCAGAACCGTGGGAGCGGACTCGGTGCTCGCCATCGGCGGTGGCTCGACGATCGGCCTCGGCAAGGCGATCGCTCTGCGGACCGGGCTGCCACAGCTGGCGTTGCCCACCACCTACGCCGGCTCGGAGATGACGCCGATCCTCGGAGAGACCGAAGGGCGCCGGAAGACGACCCGCCGGCTGCCGGAAGTGCTGCCGAAGACCGTGGTGTACGACGTCGACCTGACGTTCACGTTTCCCGCGGCGGCATCGGTGGTCAGCGGCATCAACGCGATGGCGCACGCGGTGGAGGCCCTCTACGCACAGGACCGGGACCCGCTCGCCTTCCTGTTGGCCGGTGAAGCGCTCGAATCCCTCATCCGCTCCCTCCCGGTCGTCGCACAACGTCCGGACGACGGCGAGGCGCGGGCCGATGCCCTGTACGGGGCGTGGCTGGCGGGCACGTGCCTCGGCACGGTCGGCATGGCCCTGCACCACAAGGTGTGCCACGTCCTGGGCGGCACGTTCGGGCTTCCGCACGCCGAAACCCACACGGTCGTGCTGCCGCACGTGGTCGCCTACAACGCACCGGCGGCGCCCGAGGCCATGGCACGCATCGCAAGGGCGCTGTCGGCGGCCGACGCCGCGAAGGGACTCTTCGACTTCGCGGGACGGCTCGCCGCCCCCAGGGCGCTGCGGGACCTCGGCATGCCGGAATCGGGCATCGAGCAGGCGGCCGAACTCATCGTGCGGGACGGCTACTGGAACCCGCGACCAGTCGAACGGACGGCGGTACGCGCCCTCTTGGCCCGCGCCTGGGCCGGACAGCCGCCGTGCACATCACCCGGCGACGGACATCCCCGGACCGAGTCCGCGACCCACCACCCCACCACCACGGGAGCGCGTCATGCGTGATCTGACCAGCGACAGCATCACCGAGGCCGTGATCTCGACCATGCGGGGCACCAAGGACTCCCGCGTCGCCGAGATCCTGGAATCACTGGTGCGGCACCTGCACGCCTTCGTCCGCGACGTCGAACTGACGCAGGACGAATGGGCCCGGGGAGTCGACTTCCTGACGCGCACCGGGCAGACGTGCACCCCGACGCGTCAGGAGTTCATCCTGCTGTCCGACGTGCTCGGAGTCACCATGCTGGTCGACGCCCTGACCAACCGACGCCCCAGCCAGGCCACGCAGAACAGCGTGCTGGGCCCGTACTTCAGGGAGGACAGGCCGCAGCAGGCCGACGCCGCCGACATCTCCGGGGGTCTGTCCGGTACCCCGCTGTTCTTCGAGGGACGGGTCGTGGACCACGGGGGAGCGCCGGTGGCCGACGCGGCGGTGGACGTCTGGCACAGCGACTCGGAAGGCCACTACGACACGGAGGTGCCCGGCCTGGACGAGCCGGCCATGCGCGCGCTGTTCCGCACCGACGAGACGGGGCACTTCGCTTTCCGTTCCATCCGCCCGTCCAGCTACCCGATACCCGGTGACGGCCCGGTCGGCGAACTCATGAGCGCGACCAGCAGGTCGCTCATGCGTCCCGCCCATGTGCACCTGCTGATCGAAGCACCGGGATTCCAGCGCGTGACCACCATGCTCTTCCCCTCGGACGACCCGCACCTGGACACCGATCCGGTCTTCGGCGTCAAGGAGTCGCTGGTCGACCGCTACGACACCTACCCGGCCGACGCCGGGCCCTGCCGGGGCATGACCGACGTGCCGTACACCCTGCTGCGCCACACCTTCGTCCTCGAACCCTGCGTCACGGACTGATCCTCACGGCGTCACCACGACGGGAGCCGGTCATCCACGAGGACGGCCGATGTCGAACACTTCATCACACCGCGGGGTTCAGCCCCGAATTCACGGAGGTCCTCAAATGAGTGAAACCCTTGATGTCGTCTTCGGGTTCCGAGCCACGATGAGCCGGCTCGCCACGGGTGTCAGCGTGATCACCACATGCTCGGGCAGCACGCCCATCGGCATGACGGCGAGCGCCGTCTCCGCGCTGTCCCTCGAGCCGCTCCAACTGCTCGTGTGCATCGGCAACCAGCTCTACACGCGGACCGCGATCGCGGAGCACGGCCGCTTCGCCGTCAACGTCCTCGGCGAGGACAGCGAGCACCTCGCGCGGAACTTCGCCGTTTCCAAGCCGGACAAGTTCGCGGGTGTGGAGACCATCGACGACCACGGCGTGCCGGTGCTGAAGGACGCCATCGCGGCTGTCGTGTGCGACGTCGCCGCGGCGCTGCCCGGCGGCGATCACACCATATTCGTGGGCGACGTCCGCCACTTCGAACACCGGCTGGAAGGCCGGCCGCTGGTCCACTTCGGCGGAGACTTCGGCACGCTCAGGCCCCCCTGCTAGCGCGGGTGACAGCGGCCCGACGGAGGCTGCCGTATCCCTGCCCCGGTCGACTACGGCCCCCGGCGTCCGGCTCCTGCAGGCGAGCCACGGACGCCGGGGGCTCCACCAGTCCCGACGACTCCACCGAAGGTGCCATGACCAGTTCCGTGCCGACCTTCAAGCTGCGTCCTGGGGACCAGCCCCCGCACCTCCTGACCCGCCCCCGGCTGCTGCGCCGGCTGGACGCGTCGACCGAGCCCGTGGTGGTGGTCTCCGCGCCCGCCGGTGCCGGAAAGACGGTGCTCCTGACCGAGTGGTCGCGAAGCCTCGCAACTCGTGGCGGGTGCGCCTGGCTCAGCCTGGACGCGTACGACAACGCCCCGGGCCGGCTCTGGGCCGGCATCCTGCGGGCGTTGCAGCACGTACGGCCGGAACTGCCCGTCCGCCCCCACAGCGGCGAGTGGACACTCGACGCGTGGCTCGAGGAGATCCTGCCGAGCCTCGTGAGCGGACTGGACGGACAGGGACCGCTCGCGCTGATCCTCGACGGAGTGGAATCGATCACGGACGTCGATGCGGTCCGCAGCCTTTCGGATTTCCTGACAAGGCTTCCGCAGGGCTTTCGCGTCGTTCTGTCGACCCGTCACGTTCCGGGTGGACCCGTACCCACCCTGCGCGCCCGGGGCGCGATCGCCGAACTCGACCGGCACGACCTGGCCTTCACCCCCGAGGAGGCACAGGCCGTGCTCACCGATCTGCTCGGGTCCGCTCCGGCCCCGGACACGTTGAGCGCGGTGTACGAGACCACCGAGGGGTGGGCGGCGGCGCTGTGCATCATGGGCCGAACCCTCGCTCGCTCGTCCAACGACGCCGACACGGCGGCCGACCTGGCCCGCGGCAGGCGAGCGGTCACCGAGTACCTGGCCACCGAGGTGCTCCACCGGCTCACCACCGAGCAGCGCGAGTTCCTGCTCCGTACCAGTGTGCTCGACGAGTTGAGTGCCGGGCTGTGCCGAGCCCTCGCCGGGGACCGGGCGGGCGTACTGCTGCGCGAGCTCGCACGAACCGTCCAACTGCTCGTGCCCGTAGCCGCCGATCCCTCGGCATACCGGCGTCACCGCGCACTGTCCGCGCTGCTCTGCGACCTTCTCGGATCCGAAGGGCGCGAGACCGCCGTGTCGTTGCACAGGACGGCGGCTCGGTGGTACTCACGGCAGGGCGAGACGACCGCGGCCGTACGGCACTGGGTGCGCGGTGGTGACGAGGCCGCCGCCGTCGCGTCGATACTCCACGACTGGGAACAGGCGATCTCGGCAGGCCGCGGTCGGGAGGTCAGGCAATGGCTGGAGCTCTTGCCGCTCCGCACGGTCGCCGCCGACGCAAGACTGTGCGTCGTGGCGGCGATGGCGGCCCTGTCGGGGGGTGCTCCGGAAACGGCCCGGCGCTGGCTGGACGTGGTCCGGCTCAGGGGGCCGGGAGCGGAGACGGTCGGCGAAGGCAGCACGGTGTCCGATGCGGCGGCCGTCGCCCGGGCCGTGGCCTGCTGGCTGCAGGGGGAGGTCCTGACCGGCGACCGTCTCGCCGAAACCGTCTTCGCCGGCACCGCCCCGTTGACTTCCTGGCGTGCCCTGGCCTGTACGGCCCGCGGTACCGCTCTGCTGTGGACCTCCCGGTACGAGGAGGCCGAGGCGCTGCTCGGCGAGGCGACCCGTGACGCGCATGCCGCCGGGCACGGCCTGACGCTCGTCCGCGCGCTGGGGCTGCGGGCGCTGTGCGCCCTGTTGGTCGGACGCCATGAGCCGGCGCGCATGCTGAGCGACGAAGCCCTGGAAGCGGCCGGGACGGCCGGGTTGGAGCGGCACTTCGTCGCGGCGCCCGCCTACATCGGCAGGGCCGGCCTGCTCCTCGATGAGGGACGGGCCGACGAGGCCGAACGGACCCTGGCCGATGCGGAAGCGGCGCTGGCGGACTCGTACAGGACAGGAAGCGAACCCCAGATGCACGCCTTGTATCACGGCACACGGGCACGACTTGCCACTGCGCGACGCAACGCGGACGCCGCGCGGGAAGCCCGTGGGGCGGCCGAGCGGGCAGCGGCCCGGTGCGAGTCACCAGGAGTGCTCACGGATCTGCTCGGGGGAGTCGGGGAGGACACCGTCGTGCCGCTCGTCGTGTCCGGCCCCCAGGAGCTGTCGCTCGGCGAGCGCCGGGTGCTCCGCGCCCTGTGCGGTCCGCTGACACTGCGTGAGATCGCCGCCGAGTTCTATGTGTCCCACAACACCGTCAAGACACAGGTACGGGCGGTCTTCCGCAAACTCGGTGCGCACGACCGGAGCGCAGCGGTCGCCAGGGCCCGGGAGTGCGGCATGCTCTGACCCGGGCCCCGGCATCCTGCTACCAGCTTCATTCGCAGTGCTCCGGGCTTCAGGACTCTGCTGAGAATGTCGCGAATTGGGTTGTCAGGCTGCGAGTATCAGGGCTTCGAGGCGGGATGTGCGGGTGCCGCCGAGCGGGGTGCCGGTCAGCCATCGGTCGATGCGGATGATGTTGAGCGCGGTGGCGGCGAAGACGTGGCCGAGACGAGTCGTGGGCAGGTTGCGGTAGCGGGTGCGGCGCAGGCCGGTAACGCGGACGGCCTGGGAGATCGTGCCCTCGACGCCGGCCCGGATCGCATAGCGGGCCTTCCACTCGTCGGTGTCCTGGGCCTGGCGGACGGCTTCGAGGGCCTCGTGGCGCTCGCGCGGGAGAAAGGTGATGCCCCTGCCCCGGCGGCCGGACGGGGGCTTGGTGCACTGCGCCTGCTGCGGGCAGGGGCAGCAGTGCTCGGCGGAGAAGAACACTTTGAGCACCGGGGTGCCGTTGCGGTGGTGTTTCTGCTCCCACCACTCGAAACTGCGGTGCCCGCCCGGGCAGACGGCACTCTCGGTATCCCAGTCGATGGTGAAGTCGGCGCGGGAGAAGCCCTGGTCCTGCCGGGACTGGCGACTGCTGTCGTGCGGAGCTGGTCCCAGCAGTTCCATGCCCCGTTCGGTCGCGGTCACGAACAGGGCGGCGGTGGTGTAACCGGCATCCACTACGTGCACGTCCGGTAGCAACTCCCGCTCGGCGAGCGTCTGGTGGACCGGTTCGGTCATCTCGGTGTCGGCCACCACCGCGTCGGTGGTGGACACCTGGGTGATCAGGTGTGGTGCGTCCGGTTCGCAGGCTTCCGTGAGGTGCGTCTTGTAGCCGGTCCACCCGGAGCCGCGCTTGATCCCGTAGCGGGCGTCGGTGTCGTAGGGCGAGCACAAGCGGTGATGAACCGGCGGGAGGTCCTTGCCCTCCCGCCAACGCACCCCCCTCTCGTCGCGGTGATACTGCTGGACCCAGGACTGCCGCAGCACCTGCACTGCGTCGATCTCGCGCAGCCAGGCGGGGGGCCGAGGAGGCGTAGACCGCTTCCAGCAGGAAGAACCCGTCCCGTCCGACCTGCTGGGACAACTGCGCACGGACCTCTTCGCCCTTGGGGAAGCCGTAGTCGTCCACGCGTGGCCCGTAGCGCTCGGCCTACTCGGCGGAAACCAGGCCGGACAGCCACCCCGGGGCCGCGACCGCCAGCGCCTTCAGCGTGGACCGGAGCGTCTCGCCGACGAACTCCATCCGGTTCAGTGTCCGCACCGCTGCCAGGACATGCGTGGAATCGTTCCGCTGCCGACCGCCGGCCTTCAGCAGCCCCATCTCCCGCAACCGCTTCAGCACCAACTCCAGCGTCCTCTGCTCCAGCCCGTACTTGACCAGACGAGAGCGGAACAAGCTCAGAACAGAGGGATCGAACCCGGGATCATCCAGCTCCAGGCCGAGCAGAAACTTCCAGTCCATCCGGGCCCGCACCTGGTCAGCGGCCTGCCGGTCGGTCAGCCCCTCCGCGTACTGCAACACCGACACCAGCGCCAAAGCTCCCGGCGACACGGCAGGACGCCCCTAGACAGGGAATGCCTCTGCGAATGCCTCGTCCTCAAACAGTGAGCCCAACACCTCCCGGATCCGCACCGCGAGCGTCCCCTTCGGGAAGGCCGCCCGCACCACCCTGGCCGTCAGCTCCGGCACTCCCTGATCAGCCTGCGGCTCCAGCGACATCCTTCTCGGTCCTCCCACCCACGACCGCAACAACCATGGAGGACCAACGACACAGACCCTGCTCGAATCGCGCTTTCCTCAGCAGAGTCCTTAAGCCCGGAGGTGAAGCGAATCTTTGGCCTGCTCTGACCTCAGCCGTGGGCACGGATCCGCACTGTTGACCCGTGCCCATGTACAGGTCAGGCCGGGCGGTTGTGCTGCTCGATGTACTGCTTCACGATCGACAGCGGAGCGCCCCCGACGGATACCGCGAAGTACGAGCCGGACCACAGGCGTTGCACCCGCCAGTAGTGCCGGACGAGGTCCGCGAACTCCTGCCGCAACCGGCGCGAGCTGACGCCCATGAGGGAGTTGACCAGCTTCAAGATCGTGACCTTCGGCGGGAAGTTCACGAGCAGGTGCACGTGGTTCGCCTCACCGTTGAACTCCACCAACTCCGTCTCGAAGTCCTCGCAGACGCTCCGCATGATCTCTTCCATCCGCTTCAGGTGCGCGTCCCCGAACACCTTGTGCCGGTACTTCGTCACGAAAACCAAGTGTGCGTGAAGGACGAAAGTGCAGTGCCGGCCTGTACGGATCTGCTGATACTCAGCCATTAACCAACTGCAGTACGATCTTCGGCATGCAGCTTCGGTACAGCTTCCGCCTGTACCCCAACGGTCCTCAGCGTGTCGCTCTGGCCCAGGCGTTCGGGTGCGCCCGTGTCGTCTTCAACGACGGGTTGCGTGCCCGTAGGGACGCCCACGAGGAGGGCCGACCGTACCCGAAGACCGGGGAGCTGTCGAAGCAGCTCATCACCGAGGCGAAGAAGACACCCGGACGGGCCTGGCTCGGGGAGGTGTCGTCGGTAGTCCTCCAGCAGTCCCTCCGGGACCTGGACACCGCGTACAAGAACTTCTTCGGCGGCCTCAAAGGCAAGCGCCCCCGCATGGGCGCCCCCCGCTTCAAGTCCAAGCGGGACACCCGGCAGTCGATCCGCTTCACCGCGAACGCCCGCTGGAAGATCACCACGGGCGGGGACTTGTCCCTTCCCAAGGTCGGGGACGTGCGGGTGAAGTGGTCCCGCGCTCTGCCGTCGACCCCGTCCACCGTGACGGTTGTGAAGGACTCGGCCGGTCGGTACTTCGCCTCGTTCGTGGTGGAGACCGAACCGACCGAGGTAGTGCCAGAGACGGACACCGAGGTCGGTATAGACCTCGGCCTCGGACACTTCGCCGTCCTCAGCGACGGGACGAAGGTCGACAGCCCGCGTTTCCTGCGCCGGGCCGAGAAGCGGCTGAAGAAGGCGCAGCGGGAGCTGTCCCGTAAGCAGAAGAGCTCCAGCAACCGGGGCAAGGCCAGGGTGAAGGTCGCTCGCGCTCACGCGCGGGTGGCTGACGCACGGCGCGAGTTCCACCACCAGCTGTCCACGAAGCTGATCCGCGAGAACCAAGCGGTCGCGGTGGAGGACCTGGCGGTGAAGGGACTCGCCCGCACACGCCTGGCCAAGTCCGTGCACGACGCCGGATGGTCGGCGTTCGTGGGCATGCTCGAGTACAAGGCCGCGCGGTACGGGCGCACCTTCATGAGGATCGGCCGGTTCGAGCCGACCTCTCAGGTGTGCTCCGCGTGCGGTGTCAAGGACGGCCCCAAGCCCCTCAGCGTCCGCGAGTGGACATGCGAGGCGTGCGGGGCCGTACTGGACAGAGACATCAACGCGGCGGTCAACGTCGCGAAGGCCGCCGGACTGGCGGTGTCAGCCTGTGGAGCGCAGGTAAGACGGGCACCCGTGCCCGCGCAGCGCGGTGAAACAGGAACCCACCGAGACGGTCGGACGACCGTGGTAGGAATCCCCCACCTTTAGGTGGGGGAGCGGAAGTCAAGAGGCGTTCTGACGAGAGGCGTCCTGGCGTCGGGCGTAGTCCGCCTGGGCCAGGTACGCGGTCTCCTGCTCCCCGTCGTTGCTCACGCTCTCGATGCCGCAGACCTTGCGCGCGAGGTCCGCCATGCTGCCGGTGGGGGACATCTCGGCACGTTTCATGGTGAGGCTTCGGATGGCCAGCAGGGGCGTGCCGTTGAAGTTCTCGAAGGTGCTGATGCGGTCGCCCCAGTCGGACAGGAACATGTCGCGGATCACCCGGCTGATCTTCAGCCGGTCGTGCGGCCTGCCGACCGGTCCGGTCTGCAGCGCCGTCAGCCACGGCCGCAGTTCGGGCCGCTCCCACTGCCCCTCGGTGGGATAGATGAGCGCGGCACGACCGGACAGGTCGATGAGCTCGTGGGTCAGGTCGGTGATGTGCTCGATGTAGTACGCCCGCCCGAAGTCGAACATCAGGACGTTCGGCTTGTAGATGCCGCCGGGAGTGAAGAAGCCTTCGTCCTCCGAGGCGATCACATGCGCCTTGAGCGTCTGGAGGAAGCCGGCGAACCGGGCGATCCGCGCCTGGACGGGCGGCAGTTGGTAGGTGCCGATGTGCTCGGTGATCAGCAGGGCCAGACCGAGCATCAGCTCGGCCTTGACCATGGCACGCACCAGCGAGTGGTAGTGCAACCAGTCGAAGACGCGCTGCGGGTACAGCGAGGCGTGCTGGGGGTTGCCGATGTGGAAGACCCGGTTCCAGGGGATGAGCACGTCCTCGAACACGATGATGCTGTCCAGCTCGTCACCCTGCGAGGCGAGCGGGTGCTCCACCTCCTCGCCGTCGCGGACGTTGCTCTCGCGGCAGATGATGGTGACCCCGGGGGTGTTGGGCTTCACCGCCCCGTAGATGATCTGCTCCGACACGATGCCGGGGCGGTAGAAGACGCCGATGTGGATCCAGTCCCCGAAGGCCGCGCCGGTGCTGATCGACTTCACACCCCGCACGGTGATGCCCTCGTCCGAGGTGGCGACCACCCGCAGTGCGGGGGAGATGGCCTGTGCCGAATCGCGCGAGCGGTCCGCCTGCGGGTCGACGAAGGCCGGCGTCGCGTTGAGGTCGCCGTCCCGCATCACGTTCCAGAAGTCGAGGATCCCACCGGTGAGGTCCCGCCCGTCGGTCCCGACGGACTGGCTGCTCCAGGGCTCGGGGTCGTCGACGTAGGTCAGCAGGACGTAGTTGTTGACGTCCGGCGTGCGCGGGATCGCACCGCCGCCCAGTTCCCGCTGCACCGTCTCCAGGTAGCGCCGCTTGCGCAGCAGGTCCTCCTTGGAGCGGTGCTGGAACCATGTCATGGACCGCCGGACACCGTCCTCGTCCAGGAACGTCATGACGTCCTGGAGGTCGGGACGGTGGTGCAGGTCGTAGAAGTCCGCGATGCTCCGGGCGTACGCCCTGGTCTTGGGGTGCGTGGACACGTCGTCGACGAGTTCGTCACCCACCCACACCGTGCGGCCGTCGTTCAGTGCCGCGAGGTATTCCTTGCCTGTACGCACGTCGTGCTCCTCTCGGGGGGCAAGAGATCTGGACGCCTCGAAGGATGTGTCGTGGCGGGGTGAGCGGACGGCACGGAACCGGCAATCACCCGGGTGAAAGCGCCGGGCACACATGAACCGGCGTTGAGGGCGATGTGGCCGTGCGGCATGCTGGCCCCATGCGCAGCACAGACCCCGTGGGTGACCGGCCCGGTGGGCGTGGGCACCGGGCCGTGAACGGCCTGCGCCTCAGGGGACGGGGCCGCGAGATGGCGGCTGTCCGTGAGGCCCTGGACGCGGTGCGTGGCGGGCGGGGTGCCTGCGTCGTCGTGGAAGGCGCACCCGGCGTCGGCAAGAGCCGGCTGCTGGCGGAGCTGGACGAGATGGCACGGCGGTCCGGGTTCGACGTGGTGTCCGTACGGGCCGACGAGCTCGACCAGTACGCCGCCGGAGCCGCCCTGCAGTCCGCCCTGCAGTTCTCCGACGGTTCCGAACGAGCGGCCGCGGCCACCGACGATCAGCGGCTGTGGCTGCTGGACAGCATCACGGACGCTCTCGAGGAGCGTGCCCAGCGCGCCCCGGTGGCCGTGCTGGTGGACGATGCGCAGTGGGCGGATCCGGCCACGCTCCTGGTGCTGCGCACCCTGCCCCGGCGACTGGCGGCTTCGCGGATCCTGTGGGTGCTGGCGGTACGGTCGGAGACCGAGCGGCCGACCGTTGCCAGGGTGCGGGAGGACCTCGAACGCCTCGGAGCCCGGTGGCTGACCCTCGGTCCCCTGCCGCAGCAGGAGCTGCAGCACATCGCGGCCGACGTCCTCGGGGCGAAACCGTCACCCGGTCTGGCCCGGCTCCTGCGGGGCGTCGGGGGCAATCCGTTCCTGGCGATCGAACTGGTGCGCGCCTTCGTCGACACGGACGCCGTCAAAGTGGAGGCGGGCGTGGCGAGCCTGCTGCACGACGGCATCCCCGTCGGTTTCCGGCGGAGCGTCGCCGCGCGTCTGGACCGGCTCCCGGAGGATGCCGTGCGCCTCCTCCAGATCGGGTCCGTCCTCGGCCGGGAGTTCGACCTCGGTACGGCCGCCCGCATGCTCGGCAGGCAGGTCGGCAGCCTGCTGTCGGGCGTCGAGGCGGCCCTGAACGCCGGTCTGCTCTCCGGCGACGGGCCGCGACTGGCGTTCCGCCACGACCTCATGCGGCAGGCCGTCCACGAGAATCTGGCGCCGGCCGTACGGACCGCTCTGCACCGGGAGGCCGCCGACATTCTGCGGGGCATCGGGGCACGATCGGCCGAGGTGGCCTGGCACGTCGTCCTGTCGGGCGGCCCGGTCGACGACGACGCCGTGACCACATTGACCACCGCGGTACGGGAACTGTCCTCGTCGGCCCCTGACGCGGCTGCGGACCTGGCTCAGCAGATCGCCGGACTGCTGCCCCTGCACGACCGGCGGCGCATCGCCCTGCTGACCGACGCCGCGGAGTATCTCGGCCGGACCCGCCGGGTGCACCAGGCGCTCGACCTGGTCGACGCGACCCTGTCGGACCGGCTGGAGCCGGTGCAGGAGGCGCGTCTGCGCCTGGTGGCTGCCGAGATCCACCAGGCCGCGGGCGACGATGCCGCAGCGATGACACACCTCCAGCAGGCTCTGGTCCTTCCCGGGCTGCCGACTGACCTGCGAATCAGGCTGCTGAAGACCAAGGCGACGGGCCACGTGTACCTCGGGGACATCACCGCTGCCGAGCAGACCGACGTCGGACTGGTCGAGGCCTCCTACCGCAGCGAGGACCCGGCCGTCGTCGTCAGCGCCATGGTGTTCCAGTCGCAGACGTTCTTCTACCGTGGGCGCCTGGCCCGCGCCCTTGAGCTCGCCGAGGAGGCCACGGCACGCGCCGCCGGCACGGAGTCCGGCGTACTCTACCTGCGGCCTCCGCGGATTCCCGCGCTGTGGCTGGCCACGGTGCTGACCGCCACCGACCGGCTCGCGGACACCGAGCGGGTGCTGCGGGAGGGGCAGCGCGAAGCGGAGACGCTGGGCCTGGGCTGGTCGCTTCCCCACTGGCATGCGAGCCGTGCCTGCGCGCTGTTCGAACAGGGGGCGCTGGACGACGCGGCCGTGGAGGCCGAGTCCAGTCTGATGGTGGCCGACGAACTCGAGATCACCCAGCCGAATCCGCAGGCCCGCTCCGTCCTGGCATTGGTGGAGATCAGACGCGGTGACCTCGCCAAAGCCAGGGACCATCTCCGCGCCGCCGAAACCGGATCCGGCACGAGCACCCAGCGGTTCGGCCTGTGGGTGTCGCTCGCACGCGCCTGCCTGGCCGACGCGGAGGGCCGGGACACCGCAGCGGCAGCGGCGATGGGCGGCAGCTTCACGGACGCCGAGCCGGCACGCCTGCTTGCGGTGCCGCCGTCTCACTGGCCCGGGATCGTGCGCATGGCGCTCCGCGGCGAGGACCCCTCGCTCGCGCAGGCCGTGTCCGGCGCATTGCGCACCCTGGCCGCACAGGACGGCGGCCAGCAGATCGTCGGGACAGTCCGTGCCCATGTGGACGGCCTGCTCCACCACGACCGGGGCGCACTGGCGTTCGCCGTCACCGGTTACCGGAGCACCGGCAGGCGGCTGGCCCTGGCCGCGGTCTGCGAGGACCTCGGGGACCGCGTGGCCGCGTCGGGCGACAGCACATCGGCGATCCCGTATTTCGAGGAGGCGGGTGAGCTGGCGTCGGCATGCGGAGCCCTGCGCGATCACGAACGGATCATGCGGCGCCTCAGGCAGTTCGGCGTGCGCACAGCTGCCCCACGGCACCACACGACCGGCGCAGCGGGATGGGAGAGCCTGACCGAATCCGAGCGGAAGCTCATCCCGCTCGTCGTGGAGGGCCTCACCAACCGGGCCATCGCCGACCGGCTCTACGTGTCCGTGCACACCGTCAACACGCATATGAAGCACATCTTCACCAAGCTCGGCATCAACACACGAGTCGAACTGACCCGGCTGGCGATCGAACGGGGCGGCATCGCCGACGGGGCGGACTGAGCGACGCCTGCGGCGGCGGGGCCCGGCGGCGAGGATCCCGTGAATGGGCGATGCAGGCGGCTGACGCACGGGTGATCCTGGTCGCGACGGCGCCACAGGCACGGTGCCGTCAGCGATCCGATCACATGCGGACGGCTGAGCCCGGAGACCGACCGGGTCGTTCCCCTGGCGCAGACCGGGCCGCGTACCAGGCGCTCGAGAAGGAGTACCGGCGTGGGAGGACTTTCCCCCGTGTCGCGGACGGATGGTCAACCGCGGCCCGGGTCGGTCGGCACCGGCGCGGTCGCCGGACGCGGATACCGCGGCCAGCTCCGTGCAGCCGTGGCCGCGAGCGCGGCCCCGCACGGATACACCCTGGCGCTGTGGACCGCCACCGCCGTGACGTCGTCCGATCGGGGCGCCCCAGGGACGGCCGAAGTCCTGGCACTCCTCGCCGGTGCGACGCTCGCCTTCGTCGGGCTGGGTGCCGTCGCGTACGGCGGCTCCCCCATGAAGCCGGAGAGGTCCGCCCCGGCCGGCACGTGGATATGGGCCGCCTTCCATCTGCCCATGGCGGCTCTCGCTGCGCTGGTCAGCCTGTTGCTCGCATGGTGCTGTTCCGGTCCCCTCCTGTGGGGGCTCGTCGGGACGACCACGACGGCTGTCTATCTGCTTGCTGTCAGCGCCCAGTTCCTCTGTTTCTCAGTTCGCCGAATCACCTAGATGCCAAAGCCGCACACGCAGTAAGAGGTTCACCATGTCACTCGCACTCGACCCCGCAGCCCAGGACCTTCTGTTCCGGGAGGCTCGTACCGCCAACACCTTCACCGACGACCCGGTGACGGACGACCAGGTGAAGGCCATCTACGAACTGGTCAAGTACGGTCCCACCAGCATGAACCAGCAGCCGCTGCGGATCGTGCTGGTTCGTTCCGCCGAGGCGCGTGAACGCCTGACCGGACACCTGTCCGAGGGAAACCGTAAGAAGACCGCGGTCGCCCCTCTCGTCGCCATCCTCGCCGCGGACAATGAGTTCCACGAGGAACTGCCGAGCCAGTTCCCCCACTTCCCGCAGGCAAGGGATCTCTTCGCCGAGCGTGCGGTGCGTGAGCGTTCCGCAAGGCTCAACGCGCTCCTCCAGGTCGGCTACTTCATCATCGGCGTCCGCGCGGCCGGCCTGGCCGCGGGACCGATGACCGGCTTCGACGCCGAGGGCATCGACAAGGAGTTCTTCAGCGACGGCGAGCATTCGGTTCTCGCCGTCGTCAACATCGGCAGGCCGGGCGAGAATGCCTGGTTCCCGCGCTCCCCACGCCTGACGTACGCCCAAGTGGTCACGACCGTCTGATCCACTGCCAGGCATCTGAGCTCCGGAACCCCTCCGGTCATCCACGCGTCCGCAGGCCCGGGGGGAGGGTCTCCCCCTCCGGGACCGGTTCCGTCCGGCTCCCGGCGGTGTCGCCGATGGCGGTGTGCGCGGGCGGCCATGGCAACAGGGCGATCAGGGAGTGTGCCCGGTGGATGAGGAAGGCGGCGAGCGGCAGTTCGGTGGCCGGGCCTTCCCCCGTGATGGTGGACACGCTTCGTTGATCACGCGGCGAGCGTGAGCTTAGCCGCGTGGTGTCGGCGTTCGTATTCGTTGGGGCTG
>NZ_JBEPBF010000159.1:0-20689 GCF_040298985.1 Streptomyces sp. NPDC001093
TTCCCGTCGCCCGCTCCGATCGGTCGCCATGACCAGCCCAGGGGCCCGGTTCCGCTTCGGCGGGGCCGGGCCCCTGGTGTGTCCGGGGGTCCCTGGGTCGCGGGCGCGCCCGGCTTGCCCGGAGTGGGCTTCTTGCCGCCCTGGGCCACGTCCACGGGCAGCATGACCAGCGCGGTCGTACCGCCGGAGTCGGACGGGCGCAGCTGGATGCGGATGCCGTGCCGCTGGGACAGCCGGCCGACCACGAAGAGGCCCATGCGGCGGGAGACCGACACGTCCACGGTGGGCGGCGAGGCGAGCCGCTCGTTGATCGCCGCGAGGTCCTCGGGGGACAGGCCGATACCGGTGTCGTGGATCTCGATCAGCACGCGGCCGTCGGGCAGCGCGTGACCGGTGACCTTGACCTTGGTCTGCGGCGAGGAGAACGAGGTGGCGTTCTCCAGCAGCTCGGCGAGCAGGTGCACGAGGTCGTTGACCACGCGGCCGGCGACCTCGGTGGTCGGCACGGCGGCCAGCTCGATGCGCTCGTACTGCTCCACCTCGGACGCGGCGGCGCGGAGCACGTCGACCAGCGGGACCGGGCGGGTCCAGCGGCGGCCGGGCTCCTCACCCGCGAGGACGAGGAGGTTCTCGCCGTTACGGCGCATACGCGTCGCGAGGTGGTCGAGCTTGAACAGCGAGGACAGCTGGTCCGGGTCGGCCTCGCGGGACTCCAGTTCGGAGATGAGCGACAGCTGGCGCTGGATGAGGCCCTGGGAGCGGCGCGAGAGGTTGGTGAACATCGCGTTGACGTTGCCCCGCAGCAGGGCCTGCTCGGCGGCCAGGCGGACCGCCTCGCGGTGCACGTCGTCGAAGGCCGCGGCCACCTGGCCGATCTCGTCCCGGGAGTGCACACCGACCGACTCGACGGAGGTGTCGACGTCCTGAGGGTCGGACTCCGACAGCTGCTTGACCAGCTCGGGCAGGCGGTCCTGGGCGACCTTGGTCGCGGTCTCCTGCAGGCGGCGCAGCGAGCGGATCATGGACCGGGCCACGATGAACGCGCCGACCAGCGACACACCGAGCACGAGCAGGATCAGCGCACCGGAGATGATGGCGTCCTGCTGGGTGGCGCTCTTCAGCTCGCGGGCCTTCTGCTCCATCTCCTCGAGCAGCGTGTGCTCGATCTTCTTCATCTGCTCGATCTTGGTCGAGCTGTCGTCCACCCAGTCGCGGTAGGAGCGGGCGTTCAGGCTCTGGAGGCCGTCGGGGGAGTCGAAGACGCGCTTGGCGTAGGTGTCTGCGGACTCGATCGTCGGGTTGCCCTCGTCGATCGGCTTGAGGAGTTCCTCGGCGTTGTTGTTCGCGTAGATCTTCCGGAAGATCGCGATCTCGGAGTTCTCGCTCTGGTACGCCGACTGGCCGTAGAGGCGGTCGTTCGTCGAGAGGTCGCCCTTGGTCGACGTGGTCGCGGGCAGCGCGGCGGCGATCGTGGCGCGCTGCACGGAGGCGTACTCCTTGGCGGTGGAGAAGGCCGCCAGGGCGCGGGTGCGCGAGATCATCTCCGGGTTGCTGGACGCCTGGGCCATGTCCTGGGACAGGTCGATCAGCTGGGTGATGAGCCGGTGGTAGGACTCGATCGTCTGGGTCGAGTTGCCCTGCGAGGAGTAGGCGCCCTTGCGGATCTTGGCCAGCTGGTCGAGCTGGTTGAAGATGCCGACGAGGTTGTCACGCACGCCCTGGAGCTGGCCGCCCTTGCTCGCGGCGTCGATCTCCTGGGTGGAGTTCTCGAAGTTCGCCAGCGCTCGGTCGGTCTTGTCCCGGTAGCCCTTGACCGTGTAGTCGCTCGCGTTCAGGCCGTGCGCCAGGGGACCGGCGGACTGGTCGCGCTCCTCCTGGAGAGCGGCCGCCAGCTCGGTGGCCTGCTTGGTCATGTCCGTCAGCAGCTTCATGTTGTCGAGCTGCTGGATGTCGGTGATGTTCTGGTCGATGCGCAGCGCGCCCAGCGAGGTCGCCGCGACCACGGGCAGCGCGAGCAGCGACACCAGGCGCGTGGAGATGCGCCAGTTGCGCAGGGCCATGCGGGAGCCGGGGCCGCTGGAGCCCTTGGCGGGCTTGATGGCCGGCGCGGGGGTGGCGCCGGAGTTGCCGGTCCCGATGGAGGCCGACGAGGCCGACACGCCGGGGCGTCCGCCGCGCTCACCGCCGTCCGCCGACGGGGCCGGGCCCGGGTTCTGGGCGTGCTGGGGCGAGGAGCTGCCCTTCATGGGGCCAGTCCCGTCGTGCGACTCCGGCTCCGCCGAAGCGCTGCCATCCCTCTTGAAACGTCCCTGCACTAGCGTCGCAACCTCTGGACCAGGCGCCCCTCCGCGCGAACGGAGGGACACGGTGTCGGCGTTGTGGAGAGCGCCCTGAATACGCCCCCCGGTGGTCTTGAGTGACCGGCGCTGGTTCCCCCCTGTCTCGGCCGCCGCTACGGCGCTGCTTCGCGCCCCTTGCGCCGGCTCGATTCCCGCGGCGGTCCGTGGAATTCCAGCACAGTGCCGGATCTCCAACAAGGGCCGTACCCCGAGCTGTGACCTACGTGACGGGCTGTGAGTGCCACGTCACCAGCCGTGGAGGCCGATCCCGAACATATCGGGCGTATCCGTGTGAGTCAGCGGTCGGTGCCTGGTGTCTGAGTCGCCATGATCAGGAGCGGAATGATGGCTTCAGATGGTCAATGTCCGTTTCGTTAGGGCATATTGCCCGTCGGATTTGACCGGATTGTCCGCGAGGTCGTGAGCAAACTCACACGCACCTCGTGGGCAGTTGGCGCCTTCGGCAGGGAATTGGATGTTTAGCCTGACGCTTTACACGAGGGACCTCTCTGTAACCCCGCCGACACAGGACTAGGACGCGTACAACCGTGAAGACGACGATGATGTTCCACCGGATCGCCAACCCGCGACGCACCACCCTGGCGCATCTGAAGGACGTCGGCGAACTGCGGACGCCCCAGCAGCCGGAGCACTCCGTCGACCTCCCCGCCCAGACGGCCAACCCCCGGCGCACGGTGCTGGTGGACGTCCCGGTCGGCGCGACGGCCATGGCCGGAGAGTAACGGCCACGGCCGGAGAGTGACGGGCGGGAGCCTCGCCCGATGCGCTGAACCACGGCGGCCGCGTTCCCACGGCCGCCGGCGCGCCGCACGGCCCGCGGCACGGCCCCCGGGGCGCACGCCGGAGACCGCGAACCTGGATTCCCACCGGTTAACCTGGGGCGTCAGTACGCCGGTTCTCAGTAAGGGGCGCAAGGATCCCGTGCGCATCGCCAGGTTCTCCATCGACGGGAACGTAGCCTTCGGCGCGGTCGAGGGCGACAAGCAGGACGAACTCGTCCTCGACATCATCAAGGGCATCCCGTTCGCGGACTACGAGCTGTCCGGCACGAAGGTGCCGCTGAGCAAGGTCAGGCTGCTCCCGCCGGTCCTGCCCAACAAGGTCGTGGCGTTCGGCCGCAACTACGCCGAGCACGCGCGTGAGCTGGGCAACGAGGTCCCGGACGCCCCCTTCGCCTTCTTCAAGCCCTCCACCTCGGTGATCGGCCCCGGCGACGAGATCCAGTACCCCTCCTTCTCCGAGGAACTGCACCACGAGGCCGAGCTGGCCGTGGTCATCGGCCGCATGTGCCGCGAGGTCCCGCGTGAGCGCGTCAAAGACGTGATCTTCGGCTACACCTGCGCCAACGACGTCACCGCCCGCGACGTGCAGAAGCGCGAGAAGCAGTGGGCGCGCGCCAAGGGCTTCGACACCTCCTGCCCGCTCGGCCCCTGGGTGGAGACCGGCCTCGCCCTCGAACGGGCGAACGACCTCACCATCCAGCTCACCGTCAACGGCGAACAGCGCCAGCTGGGCCGTACGAGCGAGATGGTCCACCCCATCGAGGACCTGGTCGTCAACATCTCCGAGGCCATGACCCTGCTCCCCGGCGACGTCATCCTCACCGGCACCCCCGCGGGGGTCGGCCCCCTGAACGTCGGCGACGAGGTCGCCGTCTCCATCGAAGGCATCGGCACTCTCACCAACAAGGTTGTCAAGCGTGGCTAGCGCACCCGGCTCACCCGTACGCGTCCGTTTCTGTCCCTCGCCCACCGGTAACCCGCACGTGGGCCTGGTCCGCACCGCCCTGTTCAACTGGGCGTTCGCCCGGCACCACCAGGGCACCCTGGTCTTCCGCATCGAGGACACCGACGCCGCCCGCGACTCCGAGGAGTCCTACCAGCAGCTGCTCGACGCGATGCGCTGGCTCGGCTTCGACTGGGACGAGGGCCCCGAGGTCGGCGGCCCGCACGCGCCGTACCGCCAGTCGCAGCGCATGGACATCTACCGGGACGTCGCCCAGAAGCTCCTGGACACCGGCCACGCCTACCACTGCTACTGCTCCCAGGAGGAGCTGGACACCCGCCGCGAGGCCGCCCGCGCCGCCGGGAAGCCCTCGGGTTACGACGGCCACTGCCGCGACCTGACCGAGGCGCAGGTGGAGGAGTACAAGGCCCAGGGCCGTACGCCCATCGTCCGCTTCCGGATGCCGGACGAGACGATCACCTTCACCGACCTGGTCCGCGGCGAGCTGACCTTCACCCCGGAGAACGTGCCGGACTACGGCATCGTCCGCGCGAACGGCGCCCCGCTGTACACGCTGGTCAACCCGGTCGACGACGCGCTGATGGAGATCACCCACGTCCTGCGCGGCGAGGACCTGCTCTCCTCCACCCCGCGCCAGATCGCGCTGTACAAGGCGCTGACGGAGCTGGGCATCGCGAAGGGCGTCCCCGAGTTCGGCCACCTGCCGTACGTGATGGGCGAGGGCAACAAGAAGCTCTCCAAGCGGGACCCGCAGTCGTCGCTGAACCTCTACCGCGAGCAGGGCTTCCTGCCGGAGGGCCTGCTCAACTACCTGTCCCTGCTGGGCTGGTCGCTCTCCGCGGACCAGGACGTCTTCACGATCGCCGAGATGGTCGCCGCCTTCGACATCTCCGACGTGAACCCCAACCCGGCCCGCTTCGACCTGAAGAAGTGCGAGGCGATCAACGGCGACCACATCCGCATGCTGGATGTGAAGGAGTTCACCGAGCGCTGCCGCCCCTGGCTGAAGGCCCCCTTCGCCCCCTGGGCGCCCGAGGCCTTCGACGAGGCCAAGTGGCAGGCGATCGCCCCGCACGCCCAGACCCGCCTGAAGGTGCTGTCGGAGATCACCGACAACGTCGACTTCCTCTTCCTGCCGGAGCCGGTCGAGGACGAGGCTTCGTGGGCCAAGGCGATGAAGGAGGGCAGCGACGCCCTGCTCCGCACGGCCCGCGAGAAGCTGGATGCGGCCGACTGGACCTCCCCCGAGTCCCTGAAGGAGGCCGTCCTGGCCGCCGGTGAGGTGTACGGCCTCAAGCTCGGCAAGGCCCAGGCCCCGGTCCGCGTCGCCGTCACCGGCCGCACCGTCGGCCTGCCGCTCTTCGAGTCCCTGGAAGTCCTGGGCAGGGAGAAGACGCTGGCCCGGATCGACGCGGCCCTGGTGAAGCTGAGCGCGTAGCCGGCCCATGCGTCAGGGGCGGCACCCGGTGTGTTCCGGGTGCCGCCCCTGTTGCGTCGGTCACTGGGCGTCGGCTTCGTCGATCAGATAGGCGCTCTCGTCGAAGATCTCCAGCACGACGATGACCATGATCGCGCCGGCCACCATGTACTCCAGCATGACGCCCGGGGCCACATACGCCTTGCGCAGATGCTCGTCAGGGCCCAGTTGCGCGGTCGATGTCTTC
The DNA here is from genome assembly GCF_040298985.1 of Streptomyces sp. NPDC001093. Lineage (NCBI taxonomy): Bacteria > Bacillati > Actinomycetota > Actinomycetes > Kitasatosporales > Streptomycetaceae > Streptomyces > Streptomyces sp. NPDC001093. The sequence goes on from NZ_JBEPBF010000159.1 coordinate 5,771, forward strand.
CGGAACGGGTCACGGGCCAGTATCCGTACGGCCCTGTCCAACTGCGCTCGACGCTCTGCCGGCAGGGCGTCGAACGTCGCACGGGCCTCGACGGTGAACTGGACGCGGTACTCGCTCATGCGGACCAGTGTGCCAGCCGTTCGGCGGTACCGTCGGTGGCATGACGATCAGAGCCGTGGTCTGGGACGTGGACGACACCCTGTTCGACTACACGAGCGCCGACCGGGAGGGCATGCGGGCGCATCTGGCCGTGGAGGGGCTGCTCGCCGGGTACGACAGCCCCGAGCAGGCCCTCGTCCGGTGGCGGGAGATCACCGACCGGCAGTGGGCGCGGTTCTCGGTCGGGGAGGTCAGCTTCGAGGGGCAGCGGCGCGACCGCGTGCGGGTCTTCCTGGACGCGGATCTGACCGACGCCGAGTGCGACGCCTGGTTCCAGCGGTACATAGGGCACTACGAGGCCGCCTGGAGCGTCTTCCCGGACGTCCTGCCCGCCCTGGAGGCCCTCTCCACCAGCCACCGGCACGCGGTGCTGTCCAACTCCAGCCTCACGGTCCAGGAGCACAAGCTGCGCACCCTCGGCCTCCTCGACCGCTTCGAGGTCGTGCTGTGCGCCGCCGAGCTGGGCGTCTCCAAGCCGGAGGCCGGCGCCTTCCTGGCGGTCTGCGAGGCGCTGCGGCTGCCTCCGCACGAGGTGGCGTACGTCGGAGACCACCCGGAGATCGACGGGCGGGGCGCCGCCGAGGCCGGGCTGCTGTCCGTGTGGATCGATCGCGGGACGGGCTCGGCGCAGGACGTCGGGGAGGTCGTCTGCCGCCGGATCTCGACCCTCGCCGAACTCCCCGCGCTCGTCCGCGCGGATACCCGTTTTGGAGCCCCGTCCACCTTCGGGTAATGTTCTTCCTGCGCCGAGGGGAGCGGGCCGGAAGGCCGGAGCCCCGAGGAGCAAGCTAGAACGAGGACCCCGCAGGGGCTTGAGTTCCAGTGGCCTATGGTGTAATTGGCAGCACGACTGATTCTGGTTCAGTTAGTCTTGGTTCGAGTCCAGGTAGGCCAGCTCGCAGAGCTTATCTGCAAAGCCCCCGTTGTGTAGCGGCCTAGCACGCTGCCCTCTCAAGGCAGTAGCGCCGGTTCGAATCCGGTCGGGGGTACTGATCCTGATCCTGTCGGGATCGCTAGGGCCCCCGTTGTGTAGCGGCCTAGCACGCCGCCCTCTCAAGGCGGTAGCGCCGGTTCGAATCCGGTCGGGGGTACTGACTGGTCTAAACCATCATTGGTCTATGGTGTAATTGGCAGCACGACTGATTCTGGTTCAGTTAGTCTTGGTTCGAGTCCAGGTAGACCAGCTCGGACCTGCGGAAACGCAGCGTCCATGCCCCCGTTGTGTAGCGGCCTAGCACGCCGCCCTCTCAAGGCGGTAGCGCCGGTTCGAATCCGGTCGGGGGTACGCACAGGGAAGGCCCTCCACCTCGGTGGGGGGCCTTCGCCGTATCCGGACCTACTCGAAGCCGTACCGCCGGCCCGACTCCTCCTCCTGGGCCAGCCGGCGCAGCGCCTGCAGCATCGGCTCGGTCAGCACCGAGCCGAGCACCGCCGTCTCCACCTTCTCCGCCTCCGACGGATGCGTCTCCACGAAGTCCAGGTCGAGTTTGGCCACCTCGTGCATCAACCTGCCGTACGACGCGAGCAGTTCGAACCCCCACTCGTAACCGAGCCGGCGGAACGCGGCCACCGCCACCACCAGCGAGCGGTACGAGGGGGAGATCGTCGTCAGCAGCTTCGCGTTCGACCAGCCCAACCGGTCCAGCAGCTCGTCCACCTCCCGGTGAGCCGCCTGCACGAAGGCGTCCTCCTCGTCCGGCTCCGGCACCTGCGGCAGCGCCCACAGGGCCGCGCCCAGCCGGATGGTGCGGCCCAGGGCGTGGTCGTCGACGTTGCGCAGCACCTCCCGGACCGTGGCCACCGGGATCCCGCCGACCTGGATCATCGCGCGCACCAGCCGCAGCCGCCGCAGATGCTCGTCCCCGTACTCCGCCGTCGTGGTGTTGATCTGGCGACCCGGCGGCAGCAGGCCTTCGCGCAGGTAGTACTTGATCGTCGCGGTGGACACACCGCTGCGTCTGCTCAGTTCGGCCAGCCGCATGTCTTGCGCTCCTTTTTGGATAACGGCACTATCCAAGCATCGGCTCTTGGATAGCGCTGCTCGCCAACGAGGGGGAAGTCGTCATGGTGTCCCGTACGACCGCCGACGCGGAGGGCGAGGTCGTCGTCCTGCTGATCGGCATGCGCATCAACCGCTTCTGGGCCGTCCACCTGTGGCTGCCGGTGATGCTCGCGATGTTCCGCATGCTGCGCGAACTGGAGAAGGACCCGGCGCGGGGCCTGCGCAGCCGTGTCATGCTGACGGCTTCTCCGCGCTCGTACTACATCGTGCAGTACTGGGAGTCCAAGGAGAAGCTGTACGCCTACGCGGCCGCGCCGGACGCGTTCCACCACAAGGCCTGGGCGCGGCTCAACCGCAAGGAGCGGACCGGGAAGCTGCGGGGACAGGTCGGGATCTGGCACGAGGCGTACGTCGTGCCGGAGGGGTCGTACGAGGCGATCTACGGGGACATGCCGGCGTTCGGGCTCGCGGCCGCGCACGGGCAGGTCCCGCTGGAGGAGCGGGGGCGGTACGCGAAGGACCGGTTCGCCTACCGGTCGCAGAAGGCGCCGGTGGCCGAGAAGACCGGCTGACCGGGGGATCGGGGGAGCGAGGAGGGCCTGCCGCGGCGTTGGGGCAGGCCCTCCTCGGTGTTCCCGGGTCCGGGCTCAGCCCGTGCGGCGCAGGGCCTCCGAGAGGCGGGCGGCGGCGTCGATGACCGCCTGCGCGTGCATACGGCCGGGGTGGCGGGTCAGGCGCTCGATCGGCCCGGAGACGGACACCGCGGCGACCACGCGGTTGGAGGGGCCGCGCACCGGCGCGGAGACGGACGCGACGCCCGGCTCGCGCTCGCCGATGGACTGGGCCCAGCCGCGCCGCCGTACTCCCGACAGGGCCGTCGCCGTGAAGCGGGCGCCCTGCAGGCCGCGGTGCAGGCGCTCGGGCTCCTCCCAGGCCATCAGGATCTGCGCCGAGGAGCCGGCCTTCATCGTGAGCGTGGAGCCGACCGGGACGGTGTCCCGCAGACCGGACAGGCGCTCCGCCGCGGCCACGCAGATCCGCATGTCACCCTGGCGCCGGTAGAGCTGTGCGCTCTCGCCGGTGACATCACGGAGGTGGGTGAGCACGGGGCCCGCCGTCGCGAGCAGGCGGTCCTCGCCGGCCGCCGCCGCCAGCTCCGCGAGACGCGGCCCGAGAATGAAACGGCCCTGCATGTCGCGTGCCACCATGCGGTGGTGTTCCAAAGCCACGGCCAGGCGGTGAGCCGTGGGTCGTGCCAGTCCGGTCGCGCCGACCAGACCCGCGAGGGTGGCCGGACCGGACTCCAGAGCGCTCAGGACGAGGGCCGCCTTGTCCAGAACGCCGACGCCGCTACTGTTGTCCATGCAACGATACTTGCGTCTCACTCTGTGAAACGCAAGTTCAATTTTCCGTGGAACGCGCCACTCTGGAATCACACAACGGCCCGCAGACCGACGGGCTTGGCGGTGGACGCCCGGAATCACGACTTCATGGGGCCCCTCAGCAGGGCAGTCGCCGCTTCCTCAAGATCTCTAGTTGGGCCGGTGGACGCTTGCCGGCCGGAGGGAAAGCGATGGGTAGGACACTCGCGGAGAAGGTCTGGGACGACCACGTCGTCCGGCGCGCCGAGGGCGAGCCCGACCTCCTCTTCATCGATCTGCACCTGCTGCACGAGGTGACCAGCCCGCAGGCCTTCGACGGGCTGCGCAAGAACGGCCGTCAGGTGCGCCGCCTCGACCTCACCATCGCCACCGAGGACCACAACACCCCGACCCTCGACATCGACAAGCCCATCGCCGACCCGGTCTCCCGCGCCCAGCTGGAGACGCTGCGCAAGAACTGCGCCGAGTTCGGCGTGCGACTGCACCCGCTGGGCGACGTCGAGCAGGGCGTCGTGCACGTCGTCGGCCCGCAGCTGGGCCTGACCCAGCCCGGTACGACCGTGGTCTGCGGTGACTCCCACACCTCCACGCACGGCGCGTTCGGCGCGCTGGCGTTCGGCATCGGCACCTCGCAGGTCGAGCACGTGCTGGCCACCCAGACGCTGCCGCTGGCCCGCCCCAGGACCATGGCCATCACCGTCGAGGGCGAGCTGCCCGAGGGCGTCACCGCCAAGGACCTGATCCTGGCGATCATCGCGAAGATCGGTACGGGCGGCGGCCAGGGCTACATCCTGGAGTACCGCGGCTCCGCCATCGAGAAGCTCTCGATGGAGGCCCGGATGACCATCTGCAACATGTCGATCGAGGCGGGCGCCCGCGCGGGCATGATCGCCCCGGACGAGACCACCTTCGCGTACCTCAAGGGCCGCCCGCACGCCCCCGAGGGCGCCGACTGGGACGCCGCCGTCGCGTACTGGAAGACGCTGAGGACGGACGACGACGCCGAGTTCGACGCCGAGGTCGTGATCAACGCCGACGAGCTGTCGCCGTTCGTCACCTGGGGCACCAACCCCGGCCAGGGCGCGCCGCTTTCGGCGAACGTCCCCGACCCGGCTTCGTACGAAGACGCTTCGGAGCGTCTCGCCGCCGAAAAGGCCCTGGAATACATGGGGTTGGAGGCCGGACAGCCCCTGCGCTCCATCAAGGTGGACACCGTCTTCGTAGGCTCCTGCACCAACGGCCGCATCGAGGACCTGCGCGCCGCCGCCGCGCTCCTGAAGGACCGCAAAGTCGCCGACGGCGTACGGATGCTGGTCGTCCCGGGCTCCGCGCGCGTGGGTCTGCAGGCCGTCTCCGAGGGCCTGGACGTGGTCTTCAAGGAGGCCGGCGCCGAATGGCGGCACGCGGGCTGCTCGATGTGCCTCGGCATGAACCCCGACCAGCTGGCCCCGGGCGAGCGCTCCGCCTCCACCTCCAACCGCAACTTCGAGGGCCGGCAGGGCAAGGGCGGTCGTACGCACCTGGTGTCGCCGCAGGTCGCGGCCGCCACGGCCGTCCTGGGCCACCTGGCCTCGCCCGCCGACCTGTCCGACGCCCCCGTGCCCGCTGGAGTCTGAGAAATCATGGAAGCCTTCACCACCCACACCGGCCGGGCCGTCCCGCTGCGCCGCAGCAACGTCGACACCGACCAGATCATCCCTGCTCACTGGCTCAAGAAGGTCACGCGGGACGGCTTCGAGGACGGGCTGTTCGAGGCCTGGCGCAAGGACCCCGAGTTCATCCTCAACCGTCCCGAGCGGCAGGGCGCGACCGTCCTGGTCGCCGGCCCCGACTTCGGCACCGGCTCCTCCCGCGAGCACGCCGTCTGGGCGCTGCAGAACTACGGCTTCAAGGCCGTGATCTCCTCGCGCTTCGCGGACATCTTCCGGGGCAACTCGCTGAAGAACGGGCTGCTCACGGTGGTCCTGGACCAGAAGATCGTGGACGCCCTGTGGGAACTGACGGAACAGGATCCCACTGCTGAGGTCACTGTTGACCTTGAGGCACGTGAGGTTCGCGCGGAGGGCATCACCGCCCCCTTCGAACTGGACGAGAACTCCCGCTGGCGGCTGCTGAACGGCCTGGACGACATCTCCATCACGCTCCAGAACGAGGCCGACATCGCCGCGTACGAGACCAAGCGGCCGTCGTACAAGCCGCGGACGCTCCAGATCTGATCCAACCCCCGAGCGGGTCGCGTTTCGGCCACCCAACACCCCGTCCGTACCCCCGATCGCCACGATCGGGGGTACGGCCGTGTCTGGACCCGAACGGCCCCGTGAGCTTCTCGCTCCGCGCTCAACTTGCCACGTTACGAAGGCCGTTGCCTGGGTACGTGAGTGCTGGGATCGCGTCCTCCGCAAGTGCCTGGAAGGCCATTTGAGGCGGCAGTTGCCCCCTGCGCAGGCGACAACTCGCCCCAGATGGCACAATCTGTGCATGGAACACGACGGCCAACTCCAGCTCTATACGGCGGTCGCGAACCAACTCAAGGAAGCGCACGCAAGGGTGCGCGCACTGCAAGTCCCGGAGGGCGTACGGATGGCGCTGACCCGGAAGCTGCTGGTCATTACGGCCGCGGCCAAGCACGATCTCGCCGCTGCGGCAAGGCGGCTCGAGCGGTTCAACACGGACCTCGACGAGGGTCGGATCCCCGGCGAGGGCGACTGAACAGCCCGAGACCACCGAGTCTGTTGCGGCACAAGGGTGATAAGCCCGTTTCGTGTTTGATTTGCGGTATATATCTGCCTAACGTGCGAAAAAGCTTGAACACTTTCGTTCTGGCGATGTCTCCGAAGGGGAAGACGTGAACAAGGCGCAGCTCGTAGAAGCGATTGCCGACAAGGTCGGCGGCCGTCAGCAGGCCGCCGAGGCTGTCGATCATGTCCTGGACGCCATCGTCCGCGCGGTCGTCGCGGGCGAGCGGGTCTCGGTCACCGGCTTCGGGTCCTTCGAGAAGGTGGACCGCCCCGCCCGCTACGCCCGCAACCCTCAGACGGGCGAGCGGGTTCGGGTCAAGAAGACCTCCGTGCCGCGATTCCGCGCCGGTCAGGGCTTCAAGGACCTGGTGAGCGGCTCGAAGAAGCTGCCGCGCGGCGGCGAGGTCTCGGTCAAGAAGGCGCCCAAGGGCAGCCTGACCGGCGGCGCCGCGGCGACGGTCAAGAAGGCCGCCGCGAAGAAGACCACCAAGGCGGCCGCGAAGAAGGTCACGGCCAAGAAGGCGGCGCCGACGAAGAAGGCGGCCGTCGCGAAGAAGACCACGGCGAAGAAGGCGCCCGCCAAGAAGACCACGGCGGCCGCCAAGAAGACCACCGCGGCGAAGAAGACCACCGCCAAGAAGGCGACGGCCAAGAAGGCCCCGGCGAAGAAGGTCACCGCGAAGAAGGCCCCGGCCAAGAAGTCGACGGCCCGCAAGACCACCGCCAAGAAGGCCACCGCCCGCAAGGCGACGTCGTAAGGACGCCAGGGCACTCACGCGCCGGGCCGGACTCCCCTGGGAGCCCGGCCCGCGGCGTGTGTAAGGGCAGTTACAGCGTTTGAAGGGTTACGAGGGTGATGCGCAGGGCGTCCCCGCATCCCTCCGTCTCGATCCGCACCCGCTGCCCCGGCCTCAGGAGCCGCAGGCCGCCCGCGTCGAACGCCGGGGCGTCGAAGGGTACGGGGGTGCCGTCGTCGAGGAGCACCTTTCCGCTGCGGGTTTGGGGATCGTAGGTGTATGCGGTGGCCTGCATGAAGGCCAGCCTAATGTCCGCCGCTGCGGGATGCGCCGTGAGGCCGCGGCCGTGCGCTCAGAATCCGGGGATCAGCAACCCCGCCGACACCGCAGCCGTATGCGGGCCGACGCCCAGGGCCAGTGCCGCCCGCAGATCGTCCCCCGTGTCCACGTCCTGCCGTACCGAATCCACGCCCGTGAGCCGGAGTTCCTCCGCCCCCGAGCCCCGGTGCCGGGCACGGGAATCAATGCCGAACTCCGGCTGCAATTCCCCGTCGGGCCCCGCGGCCAGCAATGTCGTGCCCCGTCCCGCCGCATCCGCGAGAAACGCCCGGGGAAACTCCGCCGCCGCGCCCAGGACGAGGGCAAGTTCCGCCGGGCGCAGCGCCGGCAGATCGGCGTTCAGGGCGGCAACGGGTGTGCGCGGGCGTATTCCGCGCACGGCCGCCGCGCCGTGCGCCAGCGCGGCGTTCAGGCCGCTTCCCGGCGCGTCCGGGACGATCCGCGCGCCCAGTGCCGCCAGCTCGCGCGCCGCCCGTCCGTCGTCCGTGACGACCGCCACATCCGCCACGGCGGCCGTACAGGACAGCGCCGCGGCCACCGTGTCCTGGGCGAACGCGAGCGCCAGCCCTGGGCGCACCCCGTCGCCCGCGGTGTCCGAGAGCCTGCTCTTGGCCCGCGACAGGGGCTTCAGGGGGATGACCAAGGTCCACTGCACCGGCGTACCGTCCCTCTCTCGTCTCGATCATTGTCCCCCGCGCCACCTGGCGCTGTCGGTGACGGGGCGTACGGTGTTCTCGACAGACCGGCGGCACGGGGCGACAATCGTGCGGCCCCCGCCGGGGTGGCAGCCTCTAGAGGAAGGTGTCCTTGTGCCCCGCCGCAGAATCGGCTTCTGGTACCGCTTCGCCGCGGTGCTCTGCAAACCGCCGCTGGTCGTTCTGATCAAGCGGGACTGGCGCGGAATGGAGCACATTCCGGCCGAGGGCGGATTTATCACCGTGGTGAACCACAATTCCCACGTGGACCCCTTCGCGTACGCGCACTATCAGTACAACACCGGGCGGGTTCCGCGATTCCTCGCGAAGAGCGGGCTTTTCAAGAAGGGATTCGTCGGCGCCGCCATGCGCGGCACCGGGCAGATCCCCGTCTACCGCGAGTCCACGGACGCGCTCAGCGCCTTCCGGGCCGCGATCGACGCCGTGGAGCGCGGCGAGTGCGTCGCCTTCTACCCCGAGGGCACCCTCACCCGCGACCCGGACGGCTGGCCCATGACCGGCAAGACCGGTGCCGCCCGCGTCGCCCTGCAGACCAAGTGCCCGGTCATCCCGATCGCCCAGTGGGGCGCCAACGAACTGCTGCCGCCGTACGCCAAGAAGCCGAACCTCTTCCCGCGCAAGACCCACCACGTGCTCGCGGGCCCGCCCGTGGACCTCTCGCGCTTCTACGACAAGGAGATGACCCCGGACCTGCTCAAGGAAGCCACCGAGGTCATCATGGCGGCCATCACCCGCCGACTCGAGGAGATCCGCGGCGAGAAGGCGCCCGAGACGCCCTACGACCCCCGCCGCGAGCGGATCGAACAGCGGCGCCGCACCGAGGCGCAGACGGCGCAGACAGCGCAGGCCAAGGGCAAGGAACCGGAGGGGCAGGGCAAGTGAGCAAGGCGGTCAAGGCGGCGGTCATGGGCACCGGCTCATGGGGCACCGCCTTCGGTATGGTCCTCGCCGACGCGGGCTGCGAGGTGACCCTGTGGGCCCGCCGCCCCGAGCTGGCCGAGGCCGTCAACTCGACGCGGACCAACCCCGACTACCTGCCGGGTGTCGAACTCCCGGAGAACCTCAGAGCCACCTCGGACCCGGCCGAGGCCCTGCGCGACGCCGAATTCACCGTCCTCGCCATCCCCTCCCAGACCCTGCGCGCCAACCTCGCCGAGTGGGCCCCGCTGCTCGCCCCGGACACCGTGCTCGTCTCCCTCATGAAGGGCGTCGAACTCGGCTCCACCATGCGGATGAGCGAGGTCGTCGACGACGTCGCCAAGGTCGGCTCCGACCGCATCGCGGTCGTCACCGGACCCAACCTGGCCCGTGAGATCGCCGCCCGCATGCCGGCCGCCGCCGTGGTCGCCTGCACCGACGTGTCCGTCGCCCAGCGCCTCCAGGCCGCCTGCCACACGCCGTACTTCCGGCCCTACACGGAGACCGACGTGGTGGGCTGCGAACTGGGCGGTGCCGTGAAGAACGTCATCGGGCTCGCCGTCGGCATCGCGGACGGCATGGGGCTCGGCGACAACGCCAAGGGCTCGCTCATCACCCGGGGCCTCGCCGAGACCGCGCGGCTCGGTGTCGTGCTCGGCGCCGACCCGCTGACGTTCTCCGGACTCGCGGGCCTCGGCGACCTGGTGGCGACCTGCTCCTCGCCGCTGTCCCGCAACCACACCTTCGGCACCAACCTCGGCAAGGGCATGACCCTGCAGGAGACCATCGCGGTCACCAAGCAGACCGCCGAGGGCGTCAAGTCCTGCGAGTCCGTGCTGGATCTGGCCCGGCGGCACGGCGTCGACATGCCCATCACCGAGACGGTCGTCGCGATCGTCCACGAGGGCAAGTCCCCGGTGGCCGCCGTCAAGGAGCTGATGTCGCGCAGCGCGAAGCCGGAACGACGCTGAGCGAACCCCCCGGGCCGACGCTGTATCCGGGCTCTACCAACGGGTACTCTCAACGCGATATGAGCACCGAGAACCTCCCCCAGAGCCCTGAGCAGCAGCCCCGCAAGCCGCGCGTGGCCGTCGTGTTCGGCGGCCGCAGCTCCGAACACGGGATCTCCGTGGTCACCGCGGGCGCCGTCCTCAAGGCCATCGACCGGACGAAGTACGACGTCCTGCCGATCGGCATCACCCGGGACGGCCGGTGGGCGCTGACCGCCGACGAGCCGGAGCGCATGGCGATCACCGACCGCCGCACCCCCGACGTCGAGGAACTGGCGGAGTCGCACGAGGGCGGCGTGGTGCTCCCCGTCGACCCCGCGAACCGCGAGGTCGTCTACAGCGAGCCCGGCTCGGTGCCCAAGGCGCTCGGCGAGGTCGACGTGGTCTTCCCGGTGCTGCACGGCCCCTACGGCGAGGACGGCACCCTGCAGGGCCTCCTGGAGCTGTCCGGGGTGCCGTACGTGGGCGCCGGTGTGCTCGCCTCGGCCGTCGGCCAGGACAAGGAGTACATGAAGCGGATCTTCACCTCCTACGGGCTCAAGGTCGGCCCGTACGTGGTGATCCGGCCGCGCGAGTGGGAGCGGGACGAGTCCGCCGCCCGCAAGAAGATCGTCGACTTCGCCGGCGAGCACGGCTGGCCGCTGTTCGTGAAGCCCGCCCGCGCGGGCTCGTCCATCGGCATCACCAAGGTCGACGACCTGTCCGGCCTGGACGAAGCGATCGCCACCGCGCAGGCCCACGACCCGAAGATCCTGGTCGAGGCCATCGTGCGGGGCCGTGAGATCGAGTGCGGCGTCCTGGAGTTCGAGGACGGCCCGCGCGCCTCCGTCCCGGCCGAGATCCCTCCGCCGGACGCGCACGCGTACTACGACTTCGAGGCCAAGTACATCGACTCCACGCCCGGAATCGTCCCGGCGCCGCTCACCGCGGAGCAGACCGCCGAGGTGCAGCGGCTCGCCGTCGAGGCGTTCGAGGCGGTCTCCTGCGAGGGTCTGGTCCGCGCGGACTTCTTCCTCACCGAGGACGGCGAGTTCGTGATCAACGAGATCAACACCCTGCCCGGCTTCACGCCCATCTCGATGTACCCGCAGATGTGGCAGGCCGGCGGCGTCAGCTACCCGGAGCTGATCGACCGCCTGGTGCAGGCGGCGCTGCGCCGCTCGACCGGCCTGCGCTGAGCAGCCCGCGAGTCACCCGCGCATGGAGGCGATCCCCTCGGGGATCGCCTTCTTCACGGCCGCAGCGAGATCCGTGAGCACGGCCGTGCCCTCCTCCTGCGCGGACATGCCCCTGGGCAGCCCGATCTGCACGTATGCCACGCGGCCCGCGGTGGTGAACCGCCAGGTGCCGTCGCTCTGCTTCTCCATCAGCCAGTCGACGCCGTTCACCCCGCCCGCGATGGCGTCGGGGTCACCGCCCTCGGCCACCTTGGGATCGATCATCTTCGGCGGCCGTACGACACCACAGCGCAGTATGATCGCCGGGTTTCCCCAGCCCGCTGTATAGGCGGACCGGGGTCCGGGGTCGTTGCGGCTTCGCCCGTCGAGCTTCTGGGGCAGCACCCGGTGCAGGGCCCGGCACACCGGCGCCGTCTTCGCGTCGGGACTGGGAACCGCCACGGCGGCGCTGTCGTCTGCCGAGGAGCAGCCCGCGACCGCGATCAGGAGCGCGGGTGCGAGCAGGCCGAGGGGCCGGTGACGGGAGATGTTCACCGGCCAAGCGTAGACGGGGGCTACAGATGCACGACCGGACAGGTCAGGGTGCGGGTGATGCCGTCCACTTGCTGGACCTTGGCGACCACCATGCGACCGAGGTCGTCGACCGTGTCGGCCTGGGCGCGCACGATGACGTCGTACGGTCCCGTCACGTCCTCTGCCTGGATCACTCCAGGGATCTTGCTGATCGTCTCGGCGACGGTCGACGCCTTGCCGACCTCCGTCTGGATCAGGATGTACGCCTGTACCACGGAACCTCCAGGGCGGCCACGAGGATCATGTGGGGAAAAGGAACGCCACGGTATCGCGTCGCCGCTCCCCGCGGGGAGACCTGCGGGAACCGGGCTTGCGCGCCAGGGTGCAGGCACGACGGAAGTTGACGGTCGCAAGGACCGTTCCGACGGTCTTCCGGACCGTACCGACAGTCACCTCGACCGTATCGGGGACACTGATGACGCGCGACTGGGCACGGCATGGCAGAGAAGGGGAGCAAGGGCAATGAAGGGCACTGTTGGTGAGCTCGGGGAGTTCGGGCTCATCAGGGAGCTCACCTCCCGTCTCACCACCACCCCGGCGGTCCGGATCGGCCCCGGCGACGACGCCGCGGTGGTCGCCGCGCCCGACCGCCGGGTGGTGGCGAGCACCGACATCCTGCTGGAGGGGCGGCACTTCCGCCGCGACTGGTCCACGGCGTACGACGTCGGGCGCAAGGCGGCGGCGCAGAACCTCGCCGACATCGCCGCGATGGGCGCCGTACCGACCGCCCTGCTGCTCGGTCTGGTCGTCCCGGCCGAACTCCCGGTGACCTGGCCCAGCGAGCTGATGGACGGCCTGCGTGACGAGTGCCAGGTCGCGGGCGCCTCCGTGGTCGGCGGCGACGTCGTGCGGGGCGACACGATCATGGTGTCGATCACCGCGCTCGGCGATCTGCGCAACCAGGAGCCCGTCACCCGGGCCGGTGCCCAGCCCGGCGACCTGGTCGCCGTCACGGGCTGGCTGGGCTGGTCCGCGGCCGGTTACGCGGTCCTCTCCCGGGGTTTCCGCTCCCCGCGGGCCTTCGTGGAGGCCCACCGCCGCCCCGAGCCGCCCTACCACGCGGGCCCGGCCGCCGCCGCGCTCGGCGCGACCGCGATGTGCGACGTGAGCGACGGACTGATCGCCGACCTCGGGCACATCGCCGAGGCGAGCAAGGTGCGCATCGACATCCGCTCGGGCGCGATCGACATCCCGACCCAGATGAACGACATCGGGCAGGCCGTCGGCGTCGACCCGCTGCAGTGGGTGCTGACCGGGGGAGAGGACCACGCGATCGTCGCGACCTTCCCGTCGGACACCAAGCTGCCGGCCCGCTGGAAGGTCATCGGCGAGGTCCTCAACCCCTCCGCGCTGCCGCAGGTGACCGTCGACGGGGCGCCCTGGACCAGCAAGGGCGGCTGGGACCACTTCGGGGACATCGAGTCGTGATCCCTCGCGTGCTGACCGTGGCGGGCTCCGACTCGGGGGGCGGAGCGGGCATCCAGGCCGACCTGAAGACGATGCTGGCGCTCGGCGTGCACGGGATGAGCGTGATCACGGCGGTGACCGCGCAGAACTCCGTGGGCGTGCAGGGCGCCTGGGAACTGCCCGTGGAGGCGGTACGGGCCCAGTACCGCAGTGTCGTGGACGACATCGGCGTCCAGGCCGTCAAGACCGGCATGCTGGCCTCCGCGGAACTGGTCGAGGCGGTCGCCGAGTTGATCTCCGGCACGAACGCTCCGGCCGTCGTGGACCCGGTGGGCGTCTCCAAGCACGGCGATGCGCTGCTGGCCGCGTCCGCGCTGGACACCGTACGGACGAAGCTGCTCCCGGTGGCGACCGTGGCGACCCCGAACCTCGACGAGGTGGCACAACTCACCGGGGTGCGCGTGGAGTCCGAGGACGATCTGCGACCGGCCGCGGCGGCCGTGCTGGAATACGGGCCGCGCTGGGTGCTGATCAAGGGCGGGCACCTGCCCGGGGACGCCGTGGACCTGCTCACGGACGGTGCCGCCGAGTACCGGCTGCGTGCGCCCCGCCACGACAACCGGCACACGCACGGCACGGGCTGCACGCTCGCCTCGGCCATCGCGTCGGGGCTGGCGAAGGGGCTCTCCGTGCCGGAGGCGGTCACGGCGGCCAAGGAGTACGTCACGGGGGCGATCGCCGCCGGATTCGCGCTCGGCGCGGGGATCGGGCCGGTGGATCACGGTTGGCGGCTGCGGGGGTGACCCCGCCGAGAGCTCCGGCTACGGCAAAAAAGCTCCGGGCACGGCAAAAAGCCGGCCCACCCTCAGGTGGACCGGCTCAGTGCAGCGAACCAGGCAGTGGCCGCGCGCTCAGCTGTAGCGTCAGCGCGAGACCTTGCCGGCCTTGATGCACGAGGTGCAAGCGTTCACGCGCTTCGGCGTCCCGCCGACCACGGTACGCACACGCTGGATGTTCGGGTTCCAGCGGCGGGACGTACGGCGGTGCGAAAACGAGATGTTGTTGCCGAAGCCCGGCCCCTTGCCGCAGACGTCGCAGTTGGCAGCCACGGGTCACTCCAAAGACTTCAGATGCACTTACGGTTAATCCCGGCATGCCGGGATCGAGATCCTAAGACCTGAGATCTTGAGTGGCGCTGCCAGGGGAACGGCCCGATCGGATCGGGCAACCGGAGCAGCATACAACGGCTGCGCCCGTACAACGAAACTACCATGGCAGCTCAGGGCACCGCTCCCGGTCCTCTTCCGGTGGACAGGGTTCCTGGGTCTACGCTGCGACCACGTTCAGCCAGCTCAGGGAGGCGCAGGTGGCGCAGGTGCCGCAGACATTCCTCGATGCTCTCGCGGTGCGCAGCTGGTGCGGTCTGGCACTCGGAGCGCTCGGTCGCGCGCGTGAGGAGATCGACGCGATCAACGTCTATCCGGTGGCCGACGGCGACACCGGGACCAATCTCTACCTCACCGTGGAATCGGCGGCCACGGCCGTGGAGGCGGTGTTCGCCGGGTACGGGACGGGTGCGGGGGAGCCCTCCCTGGCGGACGCCGTGCACGCGATGGCCCACGGGGCGCTCATCGGGGCCCGCGGCAACTCCGGGACGATCCTGGCGCAGCTGCTGCGCGGCATGGCGCAGGTGCTCGCCGACGACATCGGGCGCGAGACGCCGCACATCGACGGCGCGGCGCTGCGGCGGGCGCTGCGGC
>NZ_JBEPBF010000160.1:0-20382 GCF_040298985.1 Streptomyces sp. NPDC001093
GCCGCTGATCCGGCGGAGGCGATGGCCGTGTCGGCCGCCGATCCGGGCGGCGCGATCGCCGCGCCTGCCGCCGGTCTGGACGACGCCCTGGAGGGCAGCCGGTGACCGCCCGAAGGACCAGGAAAGGGCTGCCCGTGTGGAGCGGGCAGCCCTACCCGTTGGGTGCCGCGTTCGACGGACAGGGCACCAACTTCGCCCTGTTCAGTGAGGTGGCCGAGCGGGTCGAGCTGATCCTCGTCGACGACGCGGGCAAGCAGACGCCCGTGCGGCTGCACGAGGTCGACGGATTCGTCTGGCACGCCTATCTGCCCGGCATCGGGCCGGGCCGGCGCTACGGCTACCGGGTGCACGGCCCCTGGCAGCCCTCGCTCGGCCACCGGTGCAATCCGGCGAAGCTGCTGCTCGACCCGTACGCCCGCGCCGTGGACGGCCAGATCGACAACCACGCCTCGCTGTACGAGCGCGCCCCGGACGGCCCGGCCCCCGCCGACAGCGCCGGGCACTCCATGCTGGGCGTGGTCACCGACCCGTACTTCGACTGGGGCGACGACCGTCCGCCCCGGACGCCGTACTCGGACTCGGTGATCTACGAGGCCCATGTACGCGGCCTGACCCGCACCCACCCCGAGGTCCCCGAGCGGCTGCGCGGCACCTACGCGGGCCTCGCCCATCCCGCCGTCGTCGATCACCTGACCTCGCTCGGCGTGACCGCGGTGGAACTGATGCCGGTGCACCAGTTCGTGCAGGACGGCGTGCTCCAGGACCGCGGCCTGTCCAACTACTGGGGCTACAACACCATCGGCTTCTTCGCCCCGCACAACGCCTACGCCGCCTTCGGCACCCTGGGCCAGCAGGTCAACGAGTTCAAGGCCATGGTGAAGGCGCTGCACGCGGCCGGCCTCGAGGTGATCCTCGACGTGGTCTACAACCACACCGCCGAGGGCAACGAGCTGGGCCCCACACTGTCCTTCCGGGGCATCGACAACGCGTCCTACTACCGCCTGGTCGACGGCGACTGGGCGCACTACTACGACACCACCGGCACCGGCAACAGCCTGCTGATGCGGCACCCCTACGTGCTCCAGCTGATCATGGACTCGCTGCGGTACTGGGTCACCGAAATGCACGTCGACGGCTTCCGCTTCGACCTCGCGGCAACGCTCGCCCGGCAGTTCCACGAGGTGGACCGGCTCTCGGCGTTCTTCGACCTGATCCAGCAGGACCCGGTCATCAGCCGCGTCAAGCTCATCGCCGAGCCCTGGGACGTGGGGGAGGGCGGCTACCAGGTCGGCAACTTCCCGCCGCTGTGGTCGGAGTGGAACGGCAGGTACCGGGACGCCGTACGGGACTTCTGGCGGGCCGAGCCCGGTTCGCTCGGCGAGTTCGCCTCCCGGCTGACCGGCTCCTCCGACCTGTACCAGCACAGCAGGCGCCGGCCGCGCGCGAGCGTCAACTTCGTCACCGCGCACGACGGTTTCACCCTGCGCGACCTGGTGTCGTACAACGACAAGCACAACGAGGCCAACGGCGAGGACAACCGGGACGGCGAGAGCCACAACCGGTCCTGGAACTGCGGCGTGGAGGGCGCCACCAAGGACCCGGCCGTCCTCGAACTGCGCGCCCGGCAGCAGCGCAACCTGCTGGCCACGCTGCTGCTGTCGCAGGGCATCCCGATGCTCTGCCACGGCGACGAACTCGGCCGCACACAGCACGGCAACAACAACGCCTACTGCCAGGACAACGAGATCTCGTGGATCGACTGGGAGGTGACCGAGGAGCAGCGGTCCCTCGCGGAGTTCACCCGGCGGCTGATCGCCCTGCGCGCCGCGCACCCCGTGCTGCGGCGGCGCCGCTTCTTCCGCGGCGAGACCGTGACCAACGCCAGGCAACCGCTCCCCGACCTGATGTGGTTCAGGCCCGACGCCCGTGAGATGGCGGCCCGGGACTGGCAGCGCGGGGACGCGCACTCGGTGGGGGTGTTCCTCAACGGCGACGCCATCGCCGAGCGCGACGCCCAGGGGCGCCGGATGGTCGACGACTCCTTTCTCCTGCTCGTCAACGGCTACTGGGAACCGGTCGACTTCCGTCTGCCCGACGACACCTTCGGCGAGCGCTGGACGACCCTGATCGACACCGCCGACCCGGACGGCATCCCCGACGAACGCGAACGCAAGGCCGGCACGAGGCTGCGCGTGGTGGCCCGCAGTCTCGTCCTGCTGTCGCGCCCGTCACGCGTGGCGAGCTGAGGGGCCGGCTGCGGCGGACGGCCCTCCGCCCGGCGCACCCGGCGTGACCGGCCCCGGCTCAGCGCAATCGGCGTGACGTCACGGTGAACTGGGCCCCGTCGGCGTCGCGGAGGATCGCCTCGTCCTCGCTCTCGCTCAGCACGCTGCCACCGTGCTTCTCCGCCGCCCGGGCGCAGTCCGTGACGTCCGCGACGGCGAAGTGGATCTGCCAGTGCGGCCGGACGGAGGGATCCGGTGCCGCCTCCGCCGCCCCCGAGTCGATGCGCGCCACGATGTCGCCCTGGCTGCGCAGTACCACCTCGCCGCCCTCGTACTCCACCTCGCAGCAGCCCGGCAGCCCGGACGCCCAGTCGAGGATCTCGCCGTAGAACATCGCGGCGTCGAAGGCGTCGCGGGTGTGCAGCCGGATGAACGTCGGTGCCGCCCGCCGCCAGGCCTCCCAGTTGGCGACCAGCTCCCCCTGCCAGATGCCGAAGGTGGCCCCGTCCCGGTCGGCCAGCAGCGCGGCACGGCCCGGCGGGAAGGACAGCGGCCCGACGGCCGCCGTACCGCCGCGCTCGCGGACCCGCGCCACCGCCACGTCGGCGTCCGGCACGGCGAAGTACGGCGTCCAGGCCACCGCCATCTGCCACATGGCCGCGACGGCGGCGATGCCGGCCACCGGCACCCCGTCCGCCAGCGCGAAACGGAAGTGCTCGCCGAGTTTCGCGCCGCGCCAGCGCCAGCCCAGGACGGCCGAGTAGAAGTCCTGGGTGGCCTTGAGGTCGCGGCTGGTCAGGCTCACCCAGCACGGGGCACCGAAGACGGAGTGCGTGGAGACGACGTCTCGCCTCCGCGGTCCACCACTGACGGGGGCGTTGTGGTTCATGTCAGTCGCGTCCTGCTCTCGGGGGCCGGGCGGCCACCGCTCTCGCACCAGTGTCCAACCGGAAGGGGGCCGATGCCTCCTCGAGTACCCCCGGTGGCATCGGTGCAGGCCGGCGAGGACGATGGGGGCATGGGAGCGAACGAGCCCGACAGGCTCTCCGCGCTGCAGGCCGAGGTCGACCAGATGAAGGAGGCCGTGGTCTCCCACGCGGTCGTCGACCAGGCGATCGGGATGGTGGTGGCCCTGGGCAGGGTGACCCCGGACGAGGGCTGGGAGGTGCTGAGGGAGGTCTCCCAGCACACCAACATCAAGCTGCGCAACATCGCGGAGCTGATCCTCATCTGGGGGCGCTGCGGCGACATCCCGCCCGATGTCGGCGCGGCGCTGGAGGACGCCATGGACAGGTACGGCCCCACTCAGGTGCCCGGAACCTCGGACGGGTGAGTTTCGGGGGGTGTGCCGGTCGTACGGCGGGCCCGGCGTGAATCAGCGGGCCTCGGCGAGCAGTTCCTCGCGCAGCCGGTCGAAGCAGCTGCTGAGCAGCCGGGAGACGTGCATCTGCGAGATGCCCAGCTGCTGGGCGATCCGGCTCTGCGTCATCCCGCGGAAGAACCGCAGGTAGAGGATGATGCGCTCGCGTTCCGGCAGCGCCTCGAGACACGGCCTGACGGCGGTCCGGTCGATCACCAGGTCGTATCCGGGGTCGGGGTCGCCGAGGGAGTCCCCGAGGGCGTAGCCGTCGGTGCCGGCCACCTCGGCGTCCAGGGACAGCGCGGAGAAGCACTCGAGCGCCTCCATGCCGGTGCGGACCTCGTCCTCGCTGAGCCGCGTGTGGGCGGCGATCTCCGCCACTGTGGGCGGGCGCCCCGAGGTGCTCTGGGCCAGTTCCTTGCAGGCGGAGCGGACCCGGTTGCGCAGGTCCTGTACCCGGCGCGGCACGTGCAGGGTCCACATGTGGTCGCGGAAGTGGCGCTTGATCTCACCGGTGATGGTGGGCACGGCGTACGCCTCGAAGGCACGGCCACGCTCGGGGTCGTAGTGGTCGACGGCCTTCACCAGGCCGAGGGCGGCCACCTGGTACAGGTCCTCCAGGGTCTCCCCGCGGCCGCGGAACCGCACGGCGATCCGCTCGGCCATGGGCAGCCAGAGCCGGACCAGTTCATCACGCAGCGCCCGCCGGTCGGGGCCGTCGGGCAGCGTCGCGAGCCGCTCGAAGGAGTCCGCCGTGTCGGGGGCGTCATCGTGGGGGTGGGAAGTCGTGCTGGCGGTGACACTCATGGTGCGCACCTCTCTCAGCAGGTGCTGGATGTACAGACACCGTGGGAGGCGCGCTCGGACCGGGAAACGGGTAACGGGGCGTCCGGCAAGGTGCCGACTCCCACGGAAGTGCCTCCGGTCCGAAGCACTGCCCATTGTTTTCCCCCTCCCGGACATCACAAACAATTCAGTACAAATGGGGTGCGAGCCGGGTCGGTCTTGGCCTCCCCTTGGCGGGAATTACCTCTGTAAGAGAGGTAATCTTCTGGTGTGGAACCCGGTACGCCACAGCGAACGGCAACGGAGTCGGAGACCCTTCCGGAGGAGCTGGCGGACGCGCTGGTGCGCATCCAGCGGCTGATCCGGCGGCGGCTGCGTGACGGGCTGACCGAGCCCCGGCTGCGCGGCGCCGAGGTGGAGCTGCTCCGACTGGTCGAATCCCGGCCCGGCATCGGCATCTCGGACGCGGCGAGGGCACTGCACCTGGCCGGCAACTCCGTGTCGACGCTGGTCAACCAGCTGCTCCGGGGCGGCTACCTGGTCCGTGAGACCGACCCCGCCGACCGGCGCGCGGCCCGGCTGCAGCTGACCGCGGCCGCGGCGAAGCGCCTCGGCGACTGGAAGCGGCGCCGGGCCGAACTGGTCGGCCGGCACGTGTCCCGCCTCGACGACACCGACCGGGAGGCCCTGCGCGCGGCCCTGCCGGCACTGCGCAAGCTGGCGGCCGGCCTGCACGAGGAGGCCGAGGAAGCATGACGGAGGCCGACGACCATGACGGAGGTCCACGAGCCATGACGAGGAACACCGCGGAAACCCCCGCCGACACCTCCGGCGCCTCCACGGACGCGGCCGACAGCCCTGCCGCCTCCGTGGACACCGCCGACAGCCCCTATGCCGCAGCCGCAGCCGCCGCCGGGGCCGTCGGTGCCGACGCGGTTTCTGGCGCGTCCGGGCAGGCTCTCGATGTGCCCGGTGCGGCCGTCGGCTCTGCGGGAATCGTGGGCGCGTCGCCCGAATCCGCCGAGGGCGTCGACGCATCCGCCAGGGCCGCTGGTGGCCTTGGCGCGTCCGGTGAGAGCCCCGGTGCGCCCGCCGCAACCGTCGGCTCCGCCGTAGCCGTTGGCCCTGCCGGAACCGTCCGTGCGGCCCCCGGATCCGCCGAGCATGTCGATACAGCTGACGCCGCCCCCGGCGCTCCCGCCGCTGCTGTCGGCGCCGCCGGAATCGTGGGTGCGTTGCCCGAATCCGCCGAGGGCGTCGACGCATCCGCCAGGGCCGCCGGTGGCCCTGGCGCGTCCGGTGAGAGCCCCGGTGCGCCCGCCGCAACCGTCGGCTCCGCCGTCGCCGTCGGTCCCACCGGAACCGCCCATGCCGTCCCCGGATCCGCCGACCCCGTCGATACAGCCGGTGAAGTCGCGACAGCCGGTGCAGTCGCGCGCCCCGCGGCCGCCCCCGCCCCGGTCGCCGACGCAGTCAGCTGCACCCGGCTCGTCTACGCCTTCGGTGACACGCGTGCCGTCGACGGGCTCGACCTGGTTGTCCGGGAGGGGGAGGTGTTCGGGCTGCTCGGGCCCAACGGTGCCGGGAAGACGACCGCGATCCGCTGCATCACCACCCTGCTGCCCGTCCCCGCCGGCATGGTCGGCGTCTTCGGGCACGACGCGGCCAAGGAGCGGATGGCGGTGCGCCGGCTGCTCGGCTATGTCCCCCAGCAGCTGTCCGCCGACAGCGGGCTCACCGGCCGGGAGAACGTCGCCCTCTTCGCCCGTGTCTTCGACGTCCCCCGCCGCGAGCGTGCCGAACGGGTCACTCAGGCGCTGGCCGCCGTCGGCCTCGCGGACGCCGCCGACCGGCTCGCCGGCACCTACTCCGGCGGCATGGTCCGCCGCCTGGAGCTCGCCCAGGCGCTGGTGAGCGCGCCCCGGCTGCTGATCCTCGACGAACCGACCATCGGGCTCGACCCGATCGCCCGCACCGGCGTCTGGGAGCACATCAACGCCGTCCGCGCGGCCACCGGCATGACGGTCCTGGTCACCACCCACTACATGGACGAGGCCGACCAGTACTGCGACCGGGTCGGCCTGATGCACCGCGGCCGCATCCGCGCCCTCGGCACCCCGGCCGAGCTCCGCCGCGGCCTCGCCGAACGCCAGGGCACCGGCACCCTGCCCACGCTGGAGGACGTCTTCCGCGACGTCGCCGGCAGCGGCCTCGACGACCACTCCGCAGGAGGTTTCCGCGATGTCCGCAGCACCCGCCGCACCGCGCGCCGAGTCGGCTGACCGCGCCCCCGGCAGCGCCGCCGCCCTGCTGCTCAGCCCGCCCGTGCCGCGCGCCGGCTGGCGGCTGCTGCCCGCCCGGGTCGCCGCCCTGTGCGCCGTCGAACTGCAGAAGCTGCGGCACGACCGCACCGAGCTGTACACCCGCGCGGTCCAGCCCGCCCTGTGGCTGCTGATCTTCGGCCAGACCTTCACCCGGATACGGGCGATACCCACCGGCGGCGTCCCGTACATCGACTTCATGGCGCCCGGCATCATCGCCCAGTCGGCGATGTTCATCGCGATCTTCTACGGCATCCAGATCATCTGGGAGCGCGACGCGGGCATCCTGAACAAGCTCCTCGTCACCCCGACCCCGCGCTCGGCGCTGATCACCGGCAAGGCGTTCGCCGCCGGGGTGAAGTCGCTGATCCAGGCGGTCGTCGTGATCGTCATCGCGGCCCTGCTCGGAGTGGCCCTCACCTGGAACCCGCTGAAGCTGCTCGGCGTCGCCCTCGCCGTCGTACTCGCCTCCGCGTTCTTCTCCTGTCTGTCGATGACCATCGCCGGCATCGTGCTCAGCCGCGACCGGCTGATGGGCTTCGGGCAGGCGATCACCATGCCGCTGTTCTTCGGCTCCAACGCCCTGTACCCCGTCTCGGTGATGCCGGGCTGGCTCCAGGCCGTCAGCAAGGTGAACCCGCTGAGCTACCAAGTCGACGCCCTGCGCGGCCTGCTGCTCGGCACCCCCGCGCACCTCGGCGCCGACTTCGCCGTCCTGGCGGTGGCCGCCGCGCTCGGCGTCACCGCGGCCTCCTCGCTGCTCGGCCGCCTGGCCCGATGATCTTGCCCGCGGACGTGATGTGCGGCACGCACCCGTACCCCCTGCGAAGCCGCCGGGTACAGATTCTTCCTGGGCAGCGCTTGATCAGCGATCAAAGCGGGCGAACCCGCTGGCCACAGTGCATTCCACTCATTTGACAGTGCGCTCAGCGCACAGATAGACAGCAGCTCTCGGAGGTCGAGAGGGGCACTGTGTACGAGCCGAACGTGGTCGGGGACTGGCAGGAGTACGACGAGCATGCCGGTCTGCGGGTCCGCGTCCACCGTCTGGAGGCCGCGGAGCCGCCGCGCGGACGTGACGACGCCGCCGTCGGGCTGACGTACTTCACGGTCCGTGTGACGGTCGAGAACCGCGGCGCCCAGCCCTACGGCATCCACCTGGAGGACGGCCAGATCGACGTCCGGGTCGGCCCCGACGGCGAGGGCGCGTTCATCGACTGGCGCAACTCGCAGTTCGTCGAGGGCTTCGACGTCTACCCCCTGCGCCGGGCCACCGCCGTGCTCTACGCCGCCGCCCCCGAGGCCGCGCTGTCCCACGTGGACGTGCAGGTGCAGCTGCGGGTGGAGGACGACTGGGCCGACCGCCGGCTGTGGACCGGCGGCATCGGCGTCGTGGAGGCGACCCCGGCGGCCGCCCCCGCCTCCGCCGGGCAGCACAGCCTGGCCCACCAGGTCAGCGCCTTCCTGAAGGACCAGACGGAGCCCGGCACCGCCTGACGCGGCCGGACGGGCGCCGCCGCAGGTCCCGGGACGGAGCCGTCGCACGACCCCGTGCCCGACCGTGTGGTCAGTGCGGGATGCCGTCGATGATCTCCCGCGCGCCCTGCCGCAACAGCGCCACCGCGACCGAGGTGCCGAGCGTGGCCGGGTCGAGCCGGCCCGCCCACTCGTGGGCGTTCAGCCGGGTCTTGCCGTCCGGAGTGAACACGCAGGCCCGCAGGGACAGTTCCCCGCCGCGGTCCACGCGCGCGTACCCGGCGATGGGGCTGTTGCAGTGGCCCTGCAGCACGTGCAGGAACATCCGCTCGGCGGTCGCCTCGCGATGCGTGTCCGGGTCGCCGAGCCCGCTGACGGCGTCGATCAGATCGCTGTCGTCCTCCCGGCACTGCAGCGCGAGGATGCCCGCACCGATCGGCGGCATCATCTCGTCCGGCGACAGCACCTCGCTGATCACGTCCGTCCGGCCGATCCGCTCCAGACCGGACATGGCCAGCAGCAGCGCGTCCGCGTCCCCGGCGGCCAGCTTCTCCAGCCGTCGATTGGCGTTGCCGCGGAACGGCACGCACTCCAGGTGCGGATGCGTGGCGGACAGCTGGGCCACCCGGCGCACCGCGGAGGTGCCGATCCGGGTGCCGGCCGGCAGTTCGTCCAGGGTGAGCCCGCCCGGGTGCACCAGCGCGTCCCGGATGTCGTCCCGCTTCAGGAAGGCGGCGAACACCGTCCCGGCGGGCAGCGGCCGGTCGGCGGGCACGTCCTTGACGCAGTGCACCGCGAGATCGGCCTCCCCGGCCAGCAGGGCCGCGTCGACCTCCTTGGTGAAGGCCCCCTTGCCCTCGACCTTGGACAGATCGCCGAGCCACTTGTCGCCGGTGGTCTTCACCGGCACCACCTCGGTGCGCACACCGGGGTGAAGGACGGCCAACTCGGCGCGCACGCGCTCGACTTGGGCCAGGGCCATGGGGGAGTCGCGGGAGACGACACGGATCAATTCCGGGACGGACATGGGGACACGATAGACCCTC
Organism: Streptomyces sp. NPDC001093; assembly: GCF_040298985.1. NCBI lineage: Bacteria > Bacillati > Actinomycetota > Actinomycetes > Kitasatosporales > Streptomycetaceae > Streptomyces > Streptomyces sp. NPDC001093. Next base: position 9,215 of record NZ_JBEPBF010000160.1, read on the forward strand.
GGGCCCGACGCCCGGTCGGGGCCCACTGGCGCTGCGCCGGGGTCCCGCTCCGGTCACCGCCAGTCGTACGGGTACAGGTCCGAAGCCCAGCCGGGACGGGCGGCGAGCGCGTCGGCCCGCTCCGGGGTGCGCAGCAGGCACCGGTGCCGCAGCAGGTCACGCCGCTCGGCCGGGGTCAACAGCGCCTCCGCGCCGTCCGCGTCGACGGCGTCCACGTGCGTGTCGCCCAGGATGTTGAGACGGTCGCCGGTGTTGGTCCTGACGTCGACGCGGAAGCCGGTGCGCCACTGGGAGTTGGATCCCCAGCCCATGGACGGATCGACCGTGGGCCGGTGCCGGCGCCGGAAGGTCCAGTACAGCGGGGAGCGGTCGGCCACGCCGCGCTCCGCGTGCCGCGACCCGGCCCGCACGCGCACGCCCGCCCGGCCGAACAGGACACCGCCACCCAGCCACAGGCCCGGCCAGACGACCCCGGTGATCCTGATCGGCTCGGCGGGGTCGGCCGCCTGCTCGACCTCCACGATCTCGTGCAGGAACGGGTCGAACACCGCGGTCTCCTCGAACGGCGCCATCCCGAGCCCCGTGAAGAACGCCGGATACTGCTCCCCGCTGATCCCGGGTCCCGCCCAGTGGTCGTGCCCGGGCGGCTGGAAGCAGAGCAGCAGCGCGTCGGCGACCCGGCTCAGCGCGTACAGCTCCCACAGGTCCTCGTGCAGCCGCGCCCGCTGTGGATCAAGCTGCTCCGGCAGGGGTCCGCCCAGCAAGCCGGCCACCGTGGCGAGGCGCTCCCGGTAGGCCGCTCCGGCGTATGCGGCCCATGGGCCGGCGACGGCGTCGTACGCGTCCGTGCCCGTGTGCTCGAGCAGCCGCAGGTACAACTCCCGGGCGGCGACCGGTTCCCGGCTCAGGCGACCGCTCCGCCGACCGGGAGGCTGTAGCGCAGCTTCTGCTTCGCGCGGGCGCCGAGCCGGTCGTAGAACCGGACCGCCCCTTCGTTCCAGGCGGGTGTCTGCCACTGCACCTCCGGGACGCCGAGCCGCCGTGCCTCGGCGACCACCGCGTCCACGAGCAGCGGGCCGAGGCCGAGGCCGCGGTGGCCGGGGGCCAGGAACAGGCAGTCCATGTGCAGGTACTCCCGCCCGTCCCAGGTGGACAGTTCGGGCGCGCAGGTGGCGTAGCCGACGATCTCCCCGTCCGGGATCTCGGCGACCAGGCAGCGCAGCCGCGGGGCGGGGGTGTCGAACAGCAGGCCGGCCAGCCGGCCGGCGAGGTCCGGCACGGGCGGGGCGGCGCGTTCGTACGCGGCGTGCTGGGCGGCCAGTTCGGCCACGCGCGGCAGATCGGCCCGGCCGACATGCCGTACCAGGGCAGTCCCGGTCACCGGACCTCGCCCTCCAGGGTGTCGGCGCTCCAGGCGGTCAGGCGCTCGGCGAGCGGACCCCTGCCGTCCAGGACGTGCCGGGAGAAGGCCTCCCGCTCGTGCGCCAGCAGCGCGGCCTCCCAGACGCAGGGCGCGAGCCCCGCCCGGCCCGGCCGCAGCTCGGCCGGCCGCCCGGCCGGGCCGGTGAACACGGCCAGGTCGGACATGTGTCCCTCGATCCAGTTGTGCACGAGGACGTAGTCGCCGTCGCCCCCCGCGTGCACGAGCAGGACCGCCAGGCCCAGCGAGCCGCGCGCCTGCCCCAGCGTCAGATGGCCCGCCGCCAGGTCCAGCGCCGTGTCCACGTCCTGCGGACCGACCGTACGCCCCGGTGCCTGCAGCGCGTACACCTTGACCAGATGACCGGCGGCTTCCCGGACACCCAGCGCCCGGGCGCTACGGCCGTGATGGCCCTCGGCGAGGGCGAGGAGTCCGGAGGCGTCGATCGCGGGGGGCAGCTCCACGTGAAGATCCATCGGGCCATGATGGGGGCCGGATGCGGCGGGCGTCCATGGCGGGGGCGGGCACCGCACGGCTTGGCGGCGCACCGGCGTGTCTCCTCAGTCGAAGCCCTCCGGCAGGTCCGCCGCGGATTCCTCCGGGGTGAGGTCCGGGCGGAGCCGCAGCCAGGACGGCTGGCGCAGGAGGCCGGCCCGGGTACGGGTGCTGTAGCCGACCTCGCCGACCAGCCGGGGCAGCACCCAGCGGGCGCCCGGGACGCGCGGCACCGGATCGAAGGGGCACCGCTCGCTCGCCGCCGCCCGCAGCAGCGCGGCCAGCTCCGTCCGCTCGGCCTCGCTCCAGCCGGTGCCCACCCCGCCGACGTACCGCAGCCGGCCGCCCGCGTCGCGCTGACCGGCCAGCACCGCGCCGGGCAGCCCGCTCAGCCGCCCCTTGCCCGGCAGCCAGCCTCCGACGATGACGTCCTCGGCACGCATGTTCCGGATCTTGATCCACGCGCGCGAGCGCACCCCGGGCTCGTACACCGAGTCCAGCCGCTTGCACACCAGACCCTCCAGGCCGTGCTCCCTGGTCGCCGCGAGCGCCTCGGCGCCATGTCCGGTCACCGCACCCGGAGTCGACCAGTACGGCCCGGCGAGGCCCAGCTCCGTCAGCCGGGCCCGCCGCCGTACGTACGGCTGCCGCAGCAGGGACTCCTCGCAGTACGGCACGTCGAACAGCACCAGGTGCACCGGCACCTGGGCGGCCCGGCGTGCGGCCCGCGCGGGGGCGTGCGCCAGTCCCATCCGGCTCTGCAGCAACTGGAAGTCGGCGCGGCCCTGTTCGTCGAGGGCCAGCACCTCGCCGTCGAGTACGGCGGGCGTGGTGCCCAGCGCGCCGCCGAGCGGCCGCAGTTCCGGATAGGCCGCGGTGATGTCCTCGCCCGAGCGGGCACGCAGCAGCAGGCTGCCGTCACCGGGCAGATAGACCATGACCCGCTGGCCGTCCTGCTTGGTCTCGTAAGCCCACCGCGGGTCCTGGGCGGCGGGCGGGAGGGGGCCGGGCGTGGCGAGCATCGGCGCGATGAGCGGCAGGGGTACGGCGGTCACGGCTGAAGATCTCGACCGCTCCAGGCCCCCTCACGCGCCTTGGACCGCCGGTTCCCCTGAACGGGCTCGCGCGGGGTGCGGGTGCGGGGGATACCGCCCGGCTCGCGCGGGGTGGCGGGTGCCGCGGACACGGTCGGGCACGCCCGGCCACCGGCGATGTCCGCGCTCGATCCGCGGGCTGCGAGCTGCCAGTGACGGACGCAGGCCCGGCAGCGGCACGGCGGACGGCCGCAGCAGAACGCCGCCTGGTGGCGGAGATGTGCCCCTGGGCGGTGACCGTCCGGCGCGGCGCCCCGCCCCGTCCCCACGGGCCGCGGCGCACAGGGGCGGCCTCCGCTCAGGGCGGCCCGGCTCCGGTGGATGTCTTGCTTGAGTCAGGCAAGTACATGGGGCTTACTTGAGTCGAGCAAGTTCATCAGGGCACCGCACCTACGGCCGTCGAACCCAGCCCAGGGACCGTTCGACGGCCCGCTGCCAGTTGTCGTACTCCGACTCCCGCAGTTCGGCGTCCATGGCGGGCAGCCACTGGGCGGCCCGGTGCCAGTTGCGGCGCAGCACTTCCAGATCGGACCAGTAGCCGGCGGCCAGCCCGGCCGCGTAGGCGGCGCCCAGCGAGACCGTCTCGGCGACCATGGGCCGTACCACGGGTACGTCGAGCACATCGGCCACGAACTGCATGAGCAGGTTGTCCGCGGTCATGCCCCCGTCCACCTTGAGCTGCCGAAGGGGGACCGAGGAGTCGGCGTTCATGGCGTCGACGACCTCCCGTGTCTGCCAACCGGTGGCTTCCAGGACGGCCCGCGCCAGGTGCCCCTTGGTGATGTACGAGGTGAGGCCGACGATGACCCCGCGTGCGTCGCTGCGCCAGCGGGGCGCGAACAGACCCGAGAATGCGGGGACGATGTAGCAGCCTCCGTTGTCCTCGACCGTCCGCGCGAGGGTCTCGATCTCCGGGGCGCTGTTGATCAGTCCCAGGCGGTCCCGGAACCACTGGACGAGTGCGCCGGTGACGGCGATCGACCCTTCCAGGGCGTAGGCCGGCTGCTGGTCCCCGATCCGGTACGCGACGGTCGTGAGGAGCCCGTGCCGGGACCGCACCAGCTGGCTGCCGGTGTTGAGCAGCAGGAAACTGCCCGTACCGTAGGTGCACTTGGCCTCGCCCGGGGAGAAGCAGGTCTGGCCGAAGAGGGCGGCCTGCTGGTCGCCGAGGGCGGCGGTGATCGCGACCCCGGGCAGCAGCGAGCGGGCTTCGCCGTACGTCTCGGCCGAGGACCGGATCCCGGGCAGCATCGCGCGGGGCACCCCGAAGAAGGCCAGCAGCTCGTCGTCCCAGGAGAGCGTGCGGATGTTCATCAGCATGGTGCGGCTGGCGTTGGTGGCGTCGGTGATGTGCAGGCCGCTGTCGGCGCCCCCGGTGAGATTCCAGATCAGCCAGCTCTCCATCGTGCCGAACAGCACCTCGCCGTCCATGGCGCGCTGTTCGACCCCCTTGACGTGGTCGAACAGCCACCGGATCCGCAGCGCGGAGAAGTAGGTCGAGGGCGGCAGGGCGCACCGCTCCAGGAAGAACGCCTCACCGGGGCGGTGTCCGAGCTCGTCGACGAGGGGTTCCGTGCGGGTGTCCTGCCAGACGATCGCCCGGCCCAGCGGGGCGCCGGTCCGCCGGTCCCACAGCACCGTCGTCTCGCGCTGGTTGGCCAGGCCGATGGCGGTGACCTGCCCCCTGTCGACACCGGCCTCGGAGAGCGCCTCGGGCACGATCTGCCGCAGGTTGTGCCAGATCTCCACGGCGTCGTGCTCCACCCAGCCGGGCCTGGGGAAGTGCTGCCGGTGTTCCTTCTGCGCGACCGAGACCAGCCGCCCACGGTGGTCGAACAGGATGCATCGGGTGGAGTTGGTGCCCTGATCGATGGACATTACGTACCGGTCAGCCATGATCGGGTCTGCCTTCCGACGGATCGAGGGGCGGCTGTCCTGGCCTACCAGCGGGCGGCTCCCAGGTCCCTGGAGATCGCCCGTGCGGCTTCACGGAGCAGCGTGATCAGGTTCGGGCGGGGGTGCCCCTGGCTGTCGCAGATCCGCTCGACCGGCCCGGACAGCCCGATGGCACCGACGACGAGGCCGCCGTGCCCGCGGATCGGCGCGGCGATTCCGGCCTCGCCCATGCTCATTTCCTGGATCTCGGCGGCCCATCCGAGTTCCCTGACCTCCGCGAGCGCCCGGGCGAGCCGCTCGGGATTGGTCAGGGTGTGCCGGGTGTACGCCTCCAGCTCCTGGTCCCCGACCGGCTCGACGCCCGCGGTCCCGTACGCCAGCAGTACCTTGCCGAGCGAGGAGGCGTGCAGGGGCAGCAGGGAGCCCACGTCCAGGGTCTGGAAGGTGTCGTCCGGCCGGAACACGTGGTGGACGACGAGGACGCTGCCCTCCAGGGGGGTGCCCAGGCGTACCGCCTCCCCGCTGCGGGCGGCCAGGGCGTCGGCCCAGTTGAGCGAGCGCGAGCGCAGCTCGTTGACGTCGAGGTAGCTGGTACCGAGGTGCAGCAGGGCGGCTCCGAGCTGGTACTTGCCGGTCGCCGCGTCCTGCTCCACGAAGTCCACGTGCTGGAGCGTGCGCAGAATGCCGTGGGCGGTGCCCTTCGCCAGCCCGAGCGAGGCCGCCACCTCGCCGAGACCGAGTCGGCGGGGCCCGCCTGCGAGCAGACGCAGAATCGCTGCCGCCCGTTCGATCGACTGGACTGGGCCGGCCATGAGGCGAGCCTATTACCCGCACGGACGCCGTGCCCGCGGGAGGGCGTTCGGTAATGCCGACCGCCGTTCATTGACCGGTCCGATTTGTGTCCATAACGTGCATGCGAGTCCGGAACACGCCGGCATGACGGCGCTGGACCGGCCGTACGCACCACCGGGAGAGAACATGGCGGCACAGCTCAAGACGCTGGTTCAGGCGGCATACGAACACGTGTGTCCGGTGCCGCCCGTCGCCGGCGCCGTCTCCGCCGTACGCCGTCGTGCGGCGGCGGTCCTCGCGGACTGGAGTGTGTGTCCGCACCTCGTCGAGGACGCGCTGCTCGTGGTGTCGGAGCTCGTCACGAACGCGATCGTGCACGCCCGGCCGCCGGCCGTGCTCCGGCTGTCGTGGGTGCAGGGCGACGGTGGTCGCACCCTGCGCGTCGAGGTCGCCGACGCCGGCCCCGCCCTGCCGGTGGGCCCGTCCCTCGGAATCGATCCCGACGAGCACGGCAGGGGCGAGACGATCGTCCACGCACTGACGACTCGCCATGGCATACGCACCCACCTCGACGGAGTCGTCCGCTGGGCCGAACTCGACGTGCCCTAGAGTGCGGCCTCGCACCATGACGGCACGCTCTCCGGCTCGTCCACGGTCCTCTTGCGCAGCAGGAGCAGGGCGGCGTCGTCGTGCAGCCGGCCGCCCACATGCGCCAGCAGTTCGTCGTGGAGCGCGGTGAGGGTGCGCGCCGGCTCGTCGCAGACATGGCGGGCCACCCCTTCGGCCAGCGGATAGAAGTCGCGTGCGTGATCGCGGGCCTCCGTGACCCCGTCGGTGTACAGCAGCAGCTGGTCTCCGACCGTGAACGGCAGCCGCTGCAGGCGGGGGGTCTGGCCCGAGAGGGCGCGCAGCCCGAGGGGCGGAGCGGGATGGGTGGGCTCCACCGCCGCGACCTCTCCGGAACCGGATATCACCAGCGGCGCCGCATGTCCGCAGTTGACGATCTCCAGGTGTCCCGACTCGGGGTGTCCGGCGACCACGGCGGTGACGAAGTCGTCGGGACCCAGGTCGCGCGCCAGGCTCCGCTCGATCCTCGCGACGACGTCGAGCAGGTCGGGCTCGTCGTAGGCGGCCTCGCGGAACACCCCCAGCACCAGGGCGGCGGTCCGTACGGCGGGCAGCCCCTTGCCGCGCACGTCGCCGACGATCAGCCTGACGCCGTACGGCGTGGGCACCAGGGCGTAGAGGTCCCCGCCGATCCGTGCCTCCGCCGCCGCGGCGCTGTAGCGGACGGCCACCTGGAACGGGCCCACGGTGCCCGGGACCGGCTGGAGCAAAGCGTGCTGGGCGGTCTCCGCGACCGAGCGGACGGCGGCGAGGACCCGTTCACGACGGCCCCGCAGTGCGCTGGCCAGGCCGCTCGCCGCGGTGACGGCCAGCAGGGCGGCGAGCACGGCCGCCAGTTCGCCGGCCGGCACCCCGTGCTCGCTGCCCAGCGCCGCGCCCGTCGCCACGGTGAGCAGACCGACGCACAGCACGCCACGCGGCACGTTGGTGGAGGCAGCCAGAGCCGGGCCGACCGCCAGCAGCGGCAGCCAGATCAGCCCCCCGCCCACGGCGACGTCGACGAGCGCGACGAGGGCCACGACCAGCACCGGAAGCCCGGCGGCCAGTTGCCCGGCGGCACAGCGGTGATCCGGATCCCGCGTTTCGGCCGCACAGTTCCTGAACAGCCGCGTAGGTGCATGGCCGCCGCCATGCTGTCGGGCCTGGAGCATCTCGTCCGCAGTCCTCGCCTGTACGTGGGTTACACCCGGAATGTCCGTTTCATCAATCGAACGGGCTGGGCGAGGGAGCCACAAGGAGTGGGTTTTCAGATAGTGAGCGAGAGACTCCTGGTCACCCGGTTCGCGACCGGAAGCAGGCGTGCCCGGATCTCCTGGAGCTGGGCCTGCCGCTCCACCGGCAGGGAGACGCCGAGCGAACCGGGCGTGCTCCCGCGGTAGACCGGCACGGCGACGCACACGGTGCCGAGCGCGTATTCCTCCAGGTCCGTGACGGCCGGTGCCAAGGGGGGCGCCGCGATCCTGCGGAGCAGCTGCGGAAGACTGGTGATCGTCCGTGGTGTGAGGTCGGCGAGGTGGTGCCTGGACAGATAGTCCCGGCGGGCGTCCTCGTCCAGCTCCCGCAGCACGGACTTGCCCAGTGCGGTGGCATGTCCGGCGTCCTCGAAGCCCACCCAGAGATCCACCCGGGGCGTGCGGGGGCTGTCCACGATCTCGGCCACCCTGATCTCGCCCTCCTCGTAGAAGGTGAGGTAGGCGGCGGTGGCCAGCTCGTCGCGGAGGGCGGCCAGCGCCGGGCGCACACGGCTGAGCAGCGTCTGCGTGCGGCCCGCCGTGTGCAGGGAGTTCAGCTTGTCGCCCAGGATGAAGCCGCCGTCGTCCAGCTTTCGCACGTATCCGTCGTGCACGAGGGTGCGCAGCAGGTGATACGCGGTGGCGAGCGGCAGCTCCGTCTCGCGTGCCAGCTGTTTCGCCGGCGCGCCGTTCTCGTGCGCGCTCACCGCCTCCAGCAGACGGAAGGCCCGCTGCACAGACGTGATCAGCGTGGGGCCGTCCTGCGCACCCATGGAACAAGAGTGCGCCGGGCGCCCGGCCGGGGCAAGGCTGGGCGCACCCCGGGGGCGGCGAGGCGGACGCCCACGATCCCGCCACAGGGTCAGCGGACCGCCGGAGCGTGGCTGCCGGTCGTGCTCAGCGGCGCGTGCTCGCGATGCTCACCGCGTTGGCCGCCACCACCGCGCCGATGCCCGTGCACTCCGCGCCGCCCAGGTGCTGGCCGAGGACCACCCAGCCGACCACGGCCGCCAGCACCGGGTTGACGCTCATGAACAGACCGAAGGTCTGGGCCGGCACCCTGCGCAGGGTGAGCAGATCGGTCAGGTAGGGCACGGCAGACGACAGCACACCCGCCGCCACCGCGCACAGCAGCGCCCCGGCCGTCGGCGGATGCCGTACGGCGAGGACGATGCCGATCGGCAGGAAGGTCAGCGCCGACACGCACGCGGCCGCGGCCGACCCCTGGGCGCCCGGGATGCGCCGCCCGACGACCCGGTTGAGCAGGATGTACGAGGCCCAGCAGCAGGCCGCCACCAGGCCCAGACCCATGCCCAGGTAGTCGGCGGACGGCTGGGGGCGCATCAGCACCACGACCCCGGCCCCGGCCAGCGCCGCGCACCCCGCGTCCAGCCGGCGGCGCGCGGCGGCCAGCGCGATGCCGAGCGGGCCCAGGAACTCCAGGGTCACAGCCAGCCCGAGGCCGATCCGGTCGATGGCGCTGTACAGGGTCAGGTTCATGGTGCCGAAGACCCCGGCGAGCAGCAGCACCGGCCACCACTGGCGCCGGGTGAAGTCACGCGGGCGCGGCCGGCCGACGGCCACCAGGACGAGCGCGGCGACGTACTGGCGTACCGCCACGACACCGAGCGGACCGAGGACCGGGAAGGCCAGCGCGCCGATGGCCGCACCGGTCTGGTTGGACAGGCCGCTGCCGAACATGGCGGCTACGCCGCCCAGCCGCCCCGGCGCGGGGTCCTGGATCGCGGGGGACGCCGTCGCCGCGGGCCGTCCGGGAGCTTGTCGCATGCGAGGAGCGTCCGCCCGGCCGTCGCTTGCGCAAAATGCATGCACCATATGATCTATACGCTTGACGTATGAATGAGCTCGAGCTCCGGCAACTGCGCTGTCTCGTCGCCATCGTCGACGAGGGCACCTTCACCGACGCGGCGATCGCCCTCGGGGTGTCCCAGGCAGCCGTCTCGCGCACCCTGGCGGGGCTCGAACGGACCCTGGGCGTACGACTGTTGAGGCGGACCTCGCGTGCGGTGGCCCCGACGGCGACCGGGCTGCGGGTGGTGGCGCAGGCCCGGCGGGTGCTGGCGGACGTCGCCGTCCTGGTCCAGGAGGCCACGTCGGGGCACACCCGGCTGCGGATCGGCTACGCGTGGTCGGCCGTCGGCCGCCACACCGTCGCCTTCCAGCGCCGCTGGAGCGCCGCCCACCCCGGGACCGATCTGCATCTCGTCCGCATCAACACGGCGTCCGCCGGTCTCGCCGAAGGCGCCTGCGACCTCGCGGTGATCCGCCGGCCGCTGGAGGACCGCCGGTTCGACACCGCCATCGTGGGGTTGGAGCGGCGCCTGTGTGCGATGGCCGCCGACGATCCGCTGGCCCGCCGCCGATCCGTACGGCTCGGCGAACTCACCGGCCGGATCCTCTGGGTGGACCGGCGCACCGGCACCACCACGCCCGAGCTGTGGCCGCCCGACGCCCGCCCCGCCGTGGAGGAGACGCACGACGTCGACGACTGGCTCACCGTCATCGCCGCCGGACGCGGCATCGGTGTCACCGCGGAGTCGACCGCGAACCAGTACCCACGGCCCGGCGTCGTCTACCGGCCGGTGTGTGACGCCGAACCCGTCGCCGTACGGCTCGCCTGGTGGCGCGACGATCCGCACCCGGCCCTCCAGGCGGTCCTCGAACTGCTCAGTGAGCTGTACCGGACGGGCTGAACGGCCGGCGCGAGAAAGCGCGGACAGAACAGGCGGCCGAAGCGGCCGTCCGCGCCCACCTCGCCCGCGTGATCGAGGCGCTCCGGGACCGAGCACCCCAGAGGTGCGCTGACCATCGGCGTCCTGACGACGGCCCACCACGCGGGCGGCGTCCTCTCCGCCCACGTGGCCACGCGGCTGGTGGAGCCGCACGGCTGGTGGTCCGCCTTCTCGCGTCCCCATGCCGCTGGGACCGACTTTCCTGGTCGTCTTCCGCACCGGCGTGTTCCCCGACCGCGCCCGGACGATGAGCTACACGACCGTGTCCATTGGGCTACACCGCCTTCGCCCTCGCCGGTGTGTCGTCCATGGTGTTCAGCGGCATCGCGCCCCGCGCTCGTCCCGGCTCCCCGAGCGCAGCGGCACCGGGCGGAAGCTCGTCACCGCCGGCCGACCCGCCCCCGCGCACGGCGCCGTAGGCGTCGCACGGGGTCAGTCCTGTGCTTCCGGCTCCACGTCCAGTCCCGTGCAGGCCAGTTCCCGGGCCACCTCGGCACACGCCTCCACGCCGCGCGGCGAGGACACCGAGAGCATCGGGCTGCTGTCGCCGGTGGGGTCGTCCGCCGGATATCCGGCCGACATCAGGTCCTGGCCCGCGCGCACCGACACCTCACGGGCCCTGGGCGACCGCAGCCACACCTCCGACCAGGCGGTCCCGCACGCCGGGGACCAGCGCAGCCGGACGGTGTAGCCGGGGTCGGTGACGGTGCTCGTGGTCCGCGCGTCCCGGGCGCACACCGTGGCGTCGGGCAACTCGCCCTGGCAGGACCGGCCGTGACAGCGGGGCACCGTCGGCAGGGTCTGCGCGGCGGGCGTGGTGCCCGGCCGCGCGGACAGGGCGACAGTGGCTGAGGTCACC
>NZ_JBEPBF010000161.1:0-19957 GCF_040298985.1 Streptomyces sp. NPDC001093
AACGCCTGCCGGTCCGGCACCCTCGGCCGTCCCTCGACCAGTTTCGGCCCCGGCTTGGGCAGCAACGGTTCTATCAGGGCCCACAGTTCATCCGACACGATCCACGGCCGCGACTGACGTTTCCCCACGACCAGACCAACGAGCGGATAAGCCAGCAGTCACATGATCAACCACTTCTGTTAGGACTTCTAAGCCGAACGCTGGCGACGGAAGCTGCCGTGCCGGTTCCTCGCCTTGGCTGGAACGGGCACGGCAGGTCTCGGCCTGCTGCCGACTATGCAGTCGGCTCCTGGGGCGCCGCGCGATAGGTGCGCGGGCGATCGGTGACCCGTTCGATAAGGCCCTGCGTGGCCAGGGTGACGAGCGCGTTGGCGACGGCACCGGACGAACGGTCGATCACGCGGCTGATCCTCGTGGCGGTGAAGGATTCACCGGGGTGGGCGTTGAGGTGGTCGATGACAAGCTGCCGGAGGGCTCCACGGGCAAGGCGCCTGCTCCCGCCGGGTGAGGCGGTCGCGGGTGTGACGCCACTCGGTTGGAGGGCTGCGGGGCACTGGGCAGGTGGCGGAGCGGATGAGGCAGTGCGCCTCGATGCCGACGCATCGGACTTCTCGTCGCTTCCATGTGCGGTGGACCTGTACGGTTCCCTCATCGAGTGGCTGCTGTCCGGGACTGGTGCAGCCGATCGGGGTGCGGCGAGTGTCTGCGGTACGGGTTCCTCACGAGTGCCGGGTTGCTCGAAAGGCGGGGCCGGGGCGGTGTGGGTGGCGTGCCACAGGTCCGGCCGCCGATCGGGGCCGTTCTTGATGCCCCGGTTTCGGTGGGCCAGATTTCGCTTCTCGAGGGCGACGAGGGCCTTGAAGGTGCTGGAGCGGGCGACGTCGGCGGCCTGGGCGATGTCGTCGACGGTGGCGGAGTCGGTGAAGGCGACGAGTTTGGTGTAGACGTGAATGACAGCGGGGGACAGCCCCGTCAATCGGTCGCTGATCGTGATGTCGGACATGAAGAGGGCCTCGCTTCCCGAAGGGCTTGTGGAGTGAGGTCCCCGGCCGGGGCGCGGTCTCGGGGGGCCGCTTGTGTCGCCGGCGCGTGCGCATCGCGAGTGTTCCGGACGGACAGGCCGATGCATGGGAACGCGGTGGTCTCCGTAATCCCGGTTGACGCGTCGGCCGCGACCATGGACGCTCGGACGCGGCCATGACGTCAAGCGTCGGTCAGCCGATCGTGTCCGCCCACATGATCGGCGCGCTGATCGAAAACGGCTGGCGTCGAACGACCGTCGTCGCCCGAGTTGGGAGATTGGCGACCCTGGTAGGGCTGCCTTCGCTCAGCCACCACCAGCGGCCGGGCGGGGCGGTGGCGAGGACCGACTGCCGTTGGCAGCGAGTGCGGTCGCACGGACCGGAAGATCGGTGCCGGCAGACGGTGCAGTACGGAATCACCTGCTCGGCCTTGCAACTGCTGATGCCCAGAGGGTCACACGTGGGTTCCCTTTGCCGGGGTGCCCGCCTTGAGGTGTGCCGTGAGGGTCTGGAGCGCTGTCCAGGCTGTTGCGTCGGTTCCATCGCCGAGGGGGTAGTGCAGGGCTGGCTCCATGGCTGTTCCGAGCTGTACGGGCTTCATCGTGAGCGGAGGACGGCGGGCGTGGGTGAGTCCTATGGCTCCGACGTCTCTGGCACCGAGGGTGAACGTGATCGGGATCGGTGGGGCGGTGAGCACGGGGGCCAGGGTCAGGTCCGCGCCGACTGCTGTCAGCGTGGTCAGCATAGTGGTCAAGCCGTGGGCGTCGACGAGTTCGGCGGCCAGAGGCTCGATGGCGTCCAGGGGGACCTGCTCGACTGTCGGGTAGCCGATGGTGAGGGTGACGTCCTCGGCGATGCCGGCCGTGGTGTGGGTGGTGCGGTGGGTCGCGATGGCCGGTTGGTCGGGGGTGCCGATGGTGAGGGAGTGGGTGGGTTGGGGGGAGCGGTTGCGGGCCAGTTCGGTCAGCTGGCGGGGTGACCAGGGGAGCGTGATCGGTTCGGCTGTGCCCCAGCCGGTGGGCGGGGCTCCGGTCAGGCGGCGCCAGGCTGTTTCCAGGACTGTGCCGAGTACGAGGTCGGCGTTGGGGGAGCGGACCGTGCGCAGTGCCACGGTGAGTCGGCGTTCTTCGGTGTGCTGCGCGCCTCGCGTGAAAGCGTCCGCGACCTTCGCCGGCGTGGCTGTCGGCGCGAAGGTGCCGTCCTGCCAGGCGAGTTCGGCGCCCGAGAGGCCGTCGTAGTAGCCGCCCGTTGGATCCTTGACGACCCAGCGGTTCGGTGCGCCGACGAGGGCTGTGCGCAGCGGGATGGTGAGTCGGACATGGGGTGGAGTGACGATATGAAGGGCCCGGTTGGAGGCGGCCGTGGTGCGTAGGACGTCGGACAGCCACGTGGTGAGGCCGAGTACGGGGCGGTCGGTGATGACCACCGCGGTGGATTCAGTGAGGACGTCGATGGTGGGCAGGGCCCCGTCCGGCAGTGGGGTGGCGGTGACGTCGTCGCTGTCCGGGGGCATCTGTACGACCGCAGTGCCGGCGGCCTCGCGTGGCCAGGCTGTTCCGCCGAGCAGCATCGTCAGGCGTCCGCAGAACGAACCGGCGAGGGGTTCTGCCGCTGGGATCGCGGTTGAGGCGCGTGTCTCGGTCCACCAGTACGGCGGTTGTGGTGGGGTGATGTGGGGGCCGAGGAGGCGTTCGGCCTCGCCCGGCACGTGGACCAGGAGCGGGGATTCGACGGAGACCAGGGGGCGGCCGGCCGCTGTGCACAGGTGGATGACCGCGCCGTCGTCGGTGGCGGTCAGACTCAGGTCGGGGCCGCCGGCGTACAGGGCCGCCAGCAGCGTTCCGGCGTCGGGCATCTTCTCGGTGAGCGCGATGACGTCCTTGGTCATGCCGGAGTCTCCGTTGGCTCGGTCTCGGGTGCGAGGGCGGTCTGGATCAGCTGGTGGCGGCGGCCACGGCGGACCAGGGTGCCGCGGCCGGGCGGCTGGGCGGAGGCGTACAGGCCGGGGAAGAGCTGGCCTTCGGTGCGGTCGCCCGTCATGACCAGGGAGGCGGTTCCGGTTTCGCGCAGTGCCGTCAGGAACGGCTCGTACAGGGCCCGCGAGGCTCCGGCGACCCGGCGGGCGACGACGAAGTGCAGGCCGATGTCGCGGGCCGAGGAGATGTAGGGCAGGAACGGGGTGAGGGGCTGCTGGCCGGCCGCGGTGAGGATGTCGTAGTCGTCGACGAGGATCACGATCCGCGGCCCGGTGAACGACGGCTCATCGGTCAGGGCGTCGGGGTCGGGGGCCTCCGGAAGGCGTTTTGCCAGTTCGGTGGCGATGCCGGTGGCGAGTGCCTGGGAGAGCGCGGCGTTGTGCGCGTAGCCGCCTCGGTGGGGCTCGGGGATGACGCCCCGCAGGCCGCGCCGCGGGTCGAACACGCCGAAGACCAGTCCGTCCTTGTCGTAGCGGTCGATGAGGGAGTGGGAGATCAGCTTGAGCAGGTTCGTCTTTCCGCACTCGTTGTCGCCGAGGACGAGCAGGTGCTGGTCGGTGCCGAAGAGGTCGAGGACGGTCGGGGAGAGGGTCTCCTCGTCGACGCCGATCGGGATCGCGTGCGGTTCCGCCGCCGTCGATGGGAGCCGTTGGGCAGGCAGTCTGGTCGGCAGGACCCGTACGGGAGGGGCGAGTTCGCCGTGCCAGGTGGCGCGCAGGGCGGCCGCTGCCTGTTCGAGGGCGGGGCCGAGGTCGCCTGTGGTAGCGCGTGTGTCGATGCGGGGAAGGGCTGTCTGGGCAAAGAGTTTGCCGTCGGTCAGTGCCCGGCCCGGGGTGTCCGCTGACAGCGTCGCGGAGAGTTTGCGGTCGACGGAGGAGTCCGCCGGGTCGTTCAGGCGCAGTTCGATGCGGCTGCCGAAGAGCGACTGGGTGGCGATGCGTACGTCGTTCCAGCGGAGCATGCCCGCCACGACGTGGATGCCGTAGCCGCTGCCGCGCTTGAGGAGGTCGGTCACGTCGTCGTCGAGGTGGGCGAACTCGTCGCGCAGGGCTCCGAATGCGTCGATGAGCAGGACGATGTCGGTGGAGCCGAGCCGGGGCAGCTCGCCCTTGGCGCGCAGATCTCGCAGCTGGTCGACCGAGTCGATGCCGCGCTCGCGGAAGATTTCCTCGCGTTCGGCGAGCATGGCGCGGACTTCGGCGACGGTGCGGGCGGCGCGCTCGTGGTCGGCGCGGGTCGCGATGCCGCCGACGTGCGGCAGGGCCGCGAGGGCGCTCAGTCCGCCGCCAGCCAGGTCGAGGCCGTAGACGGCGACGTCGCGCGGGGTGTGGGTGAGGGCGAGGGAGAGCGCGAGGGTGCGCAGCAGGGTCGTCTTGCCGGAGGCGGGGCCGCCGATGACGGCGGTGTGTCCGCCCGCGGTGTTCAGGTCGTGCACCCACGGGCCCTGCCACTGCCGGGCGGGATCGTCGAGGACACCCAGCGGCACCCGCATCGGGCCGTCGGCGACGCTGAGCCGGAGGCCGTCGGGGGATGCCTGTACCGGGCCGGCGGCCGTGTCGAGGGTGAGGGCTTCGGGCAGAGGGGGCAGCCAGATCCGGCGTACTGGTTCGGAGGCTTCGGTGAGCTGAGCGACCGCGACGCCCAGGACGGTCGGCCCGGTCTCGCGCTCACGCGGCGCCGGTGCGTCTTCTCCCGTTATGGGGACCTGTGCCGGGGCGTTGAAGGCCGGGTACGGCCAGGCGAGCGGTTCGGCGTCGGCGGCGCTGTCGTGTACGACGGGACCGCGGTACGCGCCGGAGACGAAGCCGGCCTTGAAGCGGGTGTAGGTGGAGGTGTCGACCTTCAGGTAGCCGAAGCCGGGCAGGGGCGGCAGGTGGAAGGCGTCGGTGGTCTCCAGGACCGTGCGCGATTCGTCCGCCGAGAACGTGCGCAAGCCGAGCCGGTAGGACAGGTATGTCTCCAGGCCCCTGAGTTTGCCGCCTTCGATGCGCTGGCTGGACAGCAGCAGGTGGACGCCGATGGAGCGGCCGATGCGGCCGATGGAGAGGAACAGGTCGATGAAGTCCGGTTTGGCGGTGAGGAGTTCGCCGAACTCGTCGATGACGACGAAGAGGTGAGGGAGGGGTTCGAGGTCGGGCCGGTTGGCGGCGCGTAGCGCGCGGTAGTGGCTGATGTCGGCGATGTTGCCGGCGTCCTTGAGTATCTGTTGGCGGCGTTTGATCTCACCGGCGAGGGAGGTGTGGACGCGTTCGACCAGGTCGGCCTGGTTCTCCAGGTTGGTGATGACGCCCGCCACGTGCGGCAGGCCGGCGAAGGGGGCGAAGGTGGCTCCGCCCTTGTAGTCGACGAGGACCATTGCCAGATCCTCCGGTCCGTGCGTGGTCACCAGTGCGAGTACGAGGGTGCGCAGCAGTTCGCTCTTGCCGGAGCCGGTCGCACCGACGCACAACCCGTGTGGGCCCATGCCGAGTTCGGCAGATTCCTTCAGGTCGAGCAGCACCGGTTGGTGGCGGTCGTCGAGGCCGATCGGGACGCGCAGGAAGTCCCGCTCGCCGCGCGGCGCCCACTGCCGGGCCACATCGAGGGCGGCCATGTCGTCGATGCCGAGCAGCTGCGGGAAGTCGACCGGTCCGGAGACGGGGGTGCCTTCGGTGGCGGACTCGGCGGACAGCCGCAGCGGCGCGAGGGCCCGTGCCAGGGCCTCAGCTTCGGCGAGGCCAGTGTGGTCGGCCATGCCGTGCGTCCGTGCGACCTGCGTCCCGCGGACGTCTTCCACTACGACCCGGTCGCCGTCGACGATGATGCGCACGGAGACGTGATCGGGTTCATGGATCTGCTCGGCGAGCAGGTGCAGCATCGTGACGCCCATGTCGTCCAGGGCGACGGCGGCGTCCGGGCGCGGAAGGTCTGCGGCGTTCTCCCCGTACGCGTCGCTGAACACGAGCAGCCGGCCGGTCAGAGCGAGCGCCTTCCCGTCGGACAGCCCTCGGCGCACCTCCGCCGCGTACGAGGCACGACGTGCCAGATCCGCGCCGATCACCTGGGCCAGCTGCGCTGGGTCGGGAGCGATGCGCCGTGCTTCGAGGGCGCCGTCACCGCTGTGCGGCTCGAGAACATGCGGGAGCCATTTCGCCCACTCCCAGTCCTCCATACGGTCCCCGGGCATGGCGAGCGCGATCGCCACGTCGTCCGGTGCGTGGGTCACCGCGGCCTGCACGAGCAGGGACCGGGCGACGCGCAGTACGTCCGCACGCTCTCCGATGATGCTGACGTTGCCGGCCCGGTCCAGTGGCACGGTCAGCGGATGGTCCGACACGGTGCTGTATCGCGCCTGCAGGGCGCGTGCCTCGTTCAGCATGAACGGGTCGGGCGGGGTGAGCACGCCCCCGGCCGCGTTCTGGCCGACAGCCAGTTCGTGCACAGGAACGTCGCCCACACCGACCCGCACGTGAAGGAAGTCTGTGTCCGTGCGGCGCCGCTCCCACAGCCGGGCGGGAGCACGCAGGACGTCGTACAGGGCCGTCGGGGCGGGGTGAAGAATCCGGGCGGCCGTGCGGCGCTCGCGCTCGGCCGTGCTCAGCTCGGCGCGGAGTTCCTCAAGGTACTCAAGGTACCGCTCGCGCTGGATGCGCCGCTGGCGCTGTGCCTTGCCGCGCTGGGACAGGAACAGGGCGACCGCGCCGAGCAGCGCGATGACGAGGACGACGGCGCCCAGGCCCGCGAACTGGCTGGAGCGGATGACCGTCATCATCACGACCGAGCTCATGACGCCGGCCATCGGCAGCAGCGCGGTTGCCGGGCTGCCGGTCTTGCCTTCGGGCAGGTTCGGCGGGGGCTCGATCGTGCGGGCCGCCGGCGGGAGCAGCGGACGCGTCGAGCGGGCTGGACGATGGACCTGCTGCTGCGTCAACGTACCCGCACCGCCCTCTGCAGGGACTCGGCGGCGAGCTGGGTGGCAGCGCGGCGGGTGGCCTCGCCGAGCCGGTCGGTCATGATCGGTCCGCCACCGGCCAGGTGCCGGTCGTAGGGCAGATGCACGAGGGTGACTCCGGTTTCCCGCAAATGGGCCGTGGCGGCCTTCAGATCGAGGTTGGCGTCGGGTGTGTTCGAGGTGAGAGCCACGACGGTGGAGGCGAGCGCGGCATGCGGCAGCCCACCCAGCCAGTCCAGGACGATGCGGGTACCGCCCACCCCTTCGGCGGTGAGCGGAGCGACGACCACACGTGCGTGCGCCGTGTCCATCGCCGTACGGGCCACCTCGCCGGGCAGCGTCTCGCAGTCCACGACCGTGACGGCGAAGTAACGCCGCAGCGCGAGCGTCACGGTGCGGTAGGTCGCAACGTCCAGGGGGGCGCCCACCCGCCCCTGGCTGGCGGGCAGCAGCCAGCCGCCGTCCGCTACCGGCACCAAGTAGCCGGTGATATCGGTCAGTTGCATCGAGGGAGTAAGGATCCGGGACAGCTCGACGCACGACCAGCGTACGGACTGAGCGCCCATGCGCACCGGCAGCGTGCCCAGGGCGGCGTCCGCTTCCAGGGCGAGTACGGGGTCGTGCCGGTAGTGGCTGAACGCCCGCGACAGCAGCGCGGCGGTCGTGGTCTTGCCGACTCCACCGCGGATCGACGTCACGGCGATCACCCGGCCCGTGGTCACCGGCTGCTGCACCATGCTGCCCAGCCGGCTCTCCTCGGCGACCTCCTGCGCGGCCGACGAGGTCAGCTTGCGCAGCGACCGGCCCGAACGCCGCGTCAGCGAGTCACCGTGCTTGGGCGATCCGAGCGCTATCGCGAGGCGCGGGTCGAGTGTCGGCACGGGCTCCGGCGTCGCCATGGGCAGCCGGGCCTGGCGTGGCGGCCGTACGGCGGCAAAGGCATCCGGCGGCGCTGCGGCATGGAGAGGCTGGGCTTCGGCCTCAGGGCACGGTGGTGCTTGAGGCGGCGTGAGGGGGACCGGCGACGGGGCACCCGCGCGCGGGTCAGACACAGTGCCGTACTCCATGCCGGAGGTGTCGCCGGGCTGCCCAGGACGCGGATGCTCCTCGTCCGGGTTGCGCGCGGGTAGCGGAGGCCGAGCCTCGCTGGAGGAACCCCGCTTGGTGACGTCCTCGGGGGAGGCATTCTTCAGCTCGCGCAGGACGTCGTCCTGCCAACGGCCGGAAGTCGTCATCGCCGCCACCTCCTCAGGCGAAGGTGCCGAGCAGCCGCCCGTACACGCCGAACACCCCGAGCAGCAGCGGGAACAGAGCGATCACACCGGCCGACTCCAGCACATCACCGGCCCTGCGCAGCCGTACCCGCACATGCTCGGCAGGCTGCACGGCCAGCACACCCAAGGACAGCACGACCAGCACGCCGAGAACCGCGAGCGGAGCCGCGGCTCCGGAGCGCTCCCGCCACAACCAGGCCAGCCGCAGCGCCACCACCATGGACGCCGCCAGCAGCGCGACAACCTCCGCGATCAGGGGGTAGGCACGCGACCGCAGCGCGACGACGAACGCCACGGCAACGGCCAGCAGCACCGTCCATACGGTCACGGCACGCACCGCCAGCACTCCGGCAACGGCGCCCGAGAGCGCGGTGACGACCGTCGCCAACGCCAGCCCCCGGTGAGTGGCTGCCAACGCGGCCGCCACCTGGTAACGACTGACCGACGCCCCCGCGGAGCGCCGGTCGTCCAGCCCGGACAACCCGGATGCGGCAAGCGCCAACCGCGGCAGCACTCCGAGCGCCACCACGGACACCACGGCAAGCAACGCCCCGGCGCGAGCCGATCCACCCGCACTCGCCCCGCCGCCCTGGAAGGCGAGCGCCATCTCCCAGCACGCTCCAGCCCCGGCCAGCGCCCCCGCCCCGACCAGAGCACCCCGCCCGAACGGCGAGAACCAGCCGAGCAGCAACAGCGCCACCACCACGACCGAGAGCACGGCCGCCAGCCGTACGGCCCCCGACCACCCCTGGGCGTCGGCCAGCGCCCAAGCGCCCTGGGCGCCCACAGCGGCACTCACACCGACCAGAGCCGCGGCGGGCCCCTTGCGCCCGGTCCGGCCCAGCAGTGCGCCGGCTGTCGCGGCCACCACGGCACTCACAAGGAGTCCCCATCCGGCGGCCCCGGCCTCGAAACCCTGCCGGGCCACGACCCCGGCGGCGAGTGCCCACACCACGCCCGCCCCTGCGGCCACGATCCGCCGCGCCCGTGCGTCCCACCGCCAGGCCCGCACATCCAGATCGCCGGCCGCCTCGTCACTCACGTCATGGACAACCGGAGCGGACGGCGCGTCCTCAACCCGCACCAGCCGCAGCACCGCGCCGTCGGGTACTTCCGCCGACTCCAGCGTGTCGTCCGGCTCCAGGGCGTTGCCGTCGGCCTTCACCAGGTGCCGGACCTGGGGACGATCGCCCACCCGGTCGTCGAGCAGCCGCATCACCTCGGGCAACAACAGCCCGACCGGCTCCCGGGACGGCAGTACCAGATCCACCCGCCGCTGCTCACCGACCAATGTGACTCGACTCAGTGCCGTACGGCTCACATTCCCCCGGGTTATCACGCGTTCGAACCTATCATCGGGCCGAATCCGCAGACCGCGGTGCCCCGGTGGCCTTACCGGAGGCGGGCGCGGAGGGTACGGCCGGGGCGGGCACAGACGTCGCGTAAGGAGCCTTCCCGATCACCCGGTGTTCGATGAACGACCACCCCACACACCCGGCACACCCCACAGCGGCGATCACCACCCCCGCGAACGCCTTCCCCAGCCGCTCATCCACCGTGCGCCGCTGCCGCTGCGCCCCGAACAACACGGCATCACGCAACCGACGCCGCCGCACCGATACGGACTCAAGAAGCTGACTGTCGTAATCCTGGGCTGACACGTAAAGATTCCGGTTCGCTGGTATCGGACCATTGAGTTGTGCGCTGTGGTTGGTCAACTGGGCATGCGTCACGGGCCGCGCAGACCCGCAGTTCATCGACCATGCTCTCTCATGCGGCTTTGCACGCACAACGCGGTACCAGCGTCAGCAGCGCAGGCCGACGACGCCCCAACCACGGCTCTCTGCCTCCCCGACCACCTCTCCCCAGTCGGTGAGAGGGCCGGCAAACGATTCGAACGTACCGATCCGTCCGCCCGGCTCCGCGGCGTGCCGGATGCACAGCTCACGAAGGGCTTTCAGATGTGGTTCCGCCTGCCGCCACCCATCCAGCGATCAAGGGCACATGATCGAGCAGACACCACAACAAGAGATCCGCGGCCCAGGGGCACGGCCGCTCAGGAAGCCCGAACCGGCGCCGGTGGCGTCCTCCAGACCGTGCCAGAACAACGCGTCGATCGTCACGTGCGGAGTTCGCCGACCCACACTCGCAGTCACTGCTTCTGAGCGTCACTCAGGCGGCGTCGGCTGGTCAGGCCGATCCTCGAAAAGATAGGCGTACATGGACTGAAGGTATTCGTAGAGGGATTCATCTCCTGGGAACTCGATGTCGCTCAGGCGTTCATAGTCCTCGATGGACAGACTTCTTTCTCTGAGTACCTGAGACAGGCCTTCTCGTACCTGTTGGACATAGGACTTGTCGAAAGCCATTAGGGTTGGGCGCAGATATCCCCTGGTGTCGTAGGCTTGCTCCAAGTGAAGGTACGTCTGGATGAATGTCTCCAACTGCTTGTTCACGTTCTCTTTTCCTCTACGGATAGCGACCGGCTGCCGGGTCGGCATACATGGTGATTAGTTTCCATCCGCCATCCTCGAATTTATAAACAGGTCTGATTGTTCCACCTTGGAAGCCCAAGAGTAGGAACTCACCGTGATTCGCGGAGTTGCCGTAGAAACCGGTGAAGCGCTTGTACCCGTCAGAACCGAGGATTTGTTCGATCGGTGTGGGTGGAGGTGGAGTCCCGGTGCTGCTCTCTGGCCCTGGCCGCGATGCATGCTGCTCCAGACCAGCACGGCCGGTCTTTTGCCGACACTCGCGCCGCAGGCCTTCGCCGAAGTCGGCGGCGCTATGTCATCGGAGGTCCTTGGTGACCTCGTTCACCATGGGAGTCTACGGTGCCATGCTGCAGACGTACCTGCTGCAGCATGGCACCTTCGGAGAAGAGCCTTATTAGTCCTCGCTGGGCTGTGAAGTGGGGCGCAGTTCGAGTTCTGCGGTAGCCAGCATGCGTACGATTTCGATCGGGAGGGGCGACGAATTCCATCCCTACGATCTCGGCTGGGTCGATCCGGCGCGTCTGTCCGCCGATCCCGGTTGCTTCGATGACGTAGCGATATCCGTGGGGTGCGGCGGGGTCGTCTTCGACACACCAGCTTGCAACGTACTTCTGGATGAGGAAGTCGGCGAGGTAACATACCAAGTCCGCGTGTGGCGTTACCCAGTCGTATTGCTCGACTTCGTTGAGCGGGGCGTGCGGGGACCAATCCTGTTGGGCTGGAGTGAGGCTCATCGGGTCACGAGTGTGGACGATGGCCACCGTACCCGATAGTATTTAGCCTCCGAATCACCGTCAGGATTCCCCCTGCATGTCAGCGAGGGGAATGCGCACAGAAGCCGAACTGTTTCCGTTCAAAACGACGACCGTGTACTCCGGTAGTCGTGGAAGCAGGTCTCGGAAGTCTACCCGTTGAAGCCGAGGGGCTGAACGGGGAGCATGGGTCGGATGTGTGTAAAGCGCGATTGCGGGACCATTCGCTCCACCTGCCTGAAGCTGAGCCTGCGGGTCCGGACTGGGAGCCAGATAGACAGTCGCGTCCATCAGAGCCCGGCGTACGTCAGCGTCGGGGGCGTACCCCGTTGCGGCAAGTTGAACGGCAGCATCCACAGGGTCAGATGGAAGGGGCATGCCGAGGGCCCTGGGGGATGGTCGGTAGTTCGGGTTGTGGTTGAACTCGTCCGTGATCCGACCATGCGGATCGACCTTCCAGGCGCCGACGATGCCGATGGGAGGGACCTTCCCCGCTGGATCGAAATAGGGGTCGATTGCATAAACCCAGCCGCCCGGCCGGTTGGCTGCCTGGGCACGCACATCCTCGGTTACCGGCGGAACTGCTGCCTGCGCCTTATTCATTGCCACGACCCCTGCGTTGCCTGTGTGCTTGCTCCTGCTCGGCCACACTGGCCAGTCGTGCCCGCTCTGCAGGAGGGACGTCGGTGAAGATGTCGACGGTGAGTGGACGACCAGTCGATGGCCAGCGGTATGCCCTCCGCCCTCCGCCCATTTCGAGCGCCATCCTGCTGGGGTACACGTCGCGACAGGAGCCCTCGACCGCTGGAGTCAGCCCCTGATCTTCCAGATCTCCTCGTACCTGGACGAGAGCCGTGAAGAGATTCCACGATGTGTGATGCGAGGCGCGCTGCCCCCAGGCGATGTGGACGGTGTACTCGTCGCCTTTGAAGGAGGCAACGAGGTGTCCGGGAGTCTCGCCCCCGTCGGAGACCAGCACAATCTCCTTCTGGTACAGGATCTCTGTTTCAACGGACACGCTCAGCCTCGGGGACGTAGTGCGGGTTGGGGATGAGGTCGCCGAGCTCACCTGTCGCGTAATCGTATGGATAGGCGCCCTTGATGTACTCACTGCGAATTCCTCCGGGGAAGGCTACCTCCTCTTCGTAGGAGAGCGGGTGGTCCCCCAGAGACCGGTTGATGTCGATCCCGCCTGGCACGTCAATCTCGTATGTGTACTTGCCTCCGAACTCGTCACCGATGTCGTCACGGTACGAGGTGCTGACGAACGCTGAGTGCTCACTGTCCTCAACGTACTGGGCCAGGTCCGTGTTGGAAGGGTCTCGTGGTTCGAAGCCGCTCTCGAAGATCGTGTCGGGGGCACGGTTGTCGCTGCGGAACAGGGGTTCATGACCTTCGCGCCACACCACCGGCATGCCAAGACGACCCAGATCCACACTGCGATCAGTCGCTGCTGCCAACCGATCGGGCTCGTCACCTGGCGCTGCCGCATGCCCAGAACCGCTGCCTGGGCCATCCACGCCGCCTCCGGATCCTGAACCTTCGTGGCCTGTGGTGTGCCCGCCAGCGGAAGGGGCATCGTGGCCGACGTTGTTCCCGGCAGCGTGATCGCCGCCGTCCTGGCCCGAAATGTGGCTGCCTGGGGCAGGGGCCTCGTGGCTTGTGGACGAGCTGTCGGTGAAGCCGCTACCTGTGCCATCAGGAAGCTGAGATGCAGCGTCACGCGGGGTGTGCTCGGCTCGAGCTCCGGCACCGACCAGGTCACGTGAGTGATCCGCCAGCCGTGGCGCACTCAGCTCCTGGCGATCGTTCGAGGACAGTTCGTGCGCGGCTTCGTCGACGTGCTGCCGCAGGCTGCCGTCGGCGTTGAGGACGTGCCCCTCGTCGGTGAGGAAGACGACCTTCCCGGTGGCCTTGTCGACATAGGGAATGGCGTTGGCCGGGATCTTGGGGGAGCGGAGGGCGTCTGCCTGTTTGAGCAGGTCGGCCGTCACGCCGGTGTGCAGGTTCCTCAGTGTGGAGAAGGTGTCGCCGACCCTGGCGAAGGCGAACTTGCTCACCTTGCCCACGTACGTCATGGGGTCGATGACCCGGCCGACCTTGCCCACGGCCGACACGGTGCGGACGACCGCACCACTCTTGCCGGCGCCTGAGGCCGCGGCGCCGGCTCCCTCGGTGCCCAAGAGGGTCAGGACGTTGAATCCGAAGGAGCCCGCGGCCCGACCCGGGTTGGTCTTCCACTGGTCCCAGGCGACCAATCCCTTGGCGGTCTGGTTGAGGACGTGGCGGGAGTCACGCAGCCAGGACGGGAGGTCTTTCTCAGGTACCCATCCCCAGGCGCCCAGAGTCACGAGGGTCATGCCGACACCGGTGCCGAGTTTGGCCAGGTTCTTCCATGCTTCGCCGGCGGCGTCGGCGCCGTCCCAGCCGACCAGGGTGCCCAGGCCATGGACGGTGGCCACCACGCCGTCGTCCCAGAATCCGTCCCAGACCTGCTTGGTCTGGTGGGCCAGCCAGGCCCAGCCCTCGTACTCCTTCTCAGCAGGCGCGCCCCAGGGAGTTTGCTTCGCCTGGTCGAGGTCGGCGGCGTTGAAGCCGTACATGTTGCAGCTGTGGGAGCCGTCGTCGGCGATCAGCGGGCTGCCGCCGATCAGGGCCGTGATCTTGTTGTAGGCCTTGCGTTCGGCGGCCTCGAAGGCGGCGACCGTGTGGTTGACGTCGTGCCACAGGTCGTTGTTGTGGTCGACCTTGTCGTGGTCCTTGCGCCAGTCGTCGTCCCCGGCCACCGAGTTCACGAAGGCGGTCGCCTCCGCCTTCAGACTGTCCAGCTTCTTCACCAGCGGCTGGACTTCGAGACTGAAGTCCGACAGGGCGCCTGCGACCCTCTCCAGGTCGTCGGCGAAGGCGTCGGACTTCGTCTTCACCGGCAGCGTGGTGCTGAACAACTGCTCCGCCTCGGGAGCCGAGTAGAAGGAGGACAGGTGCTGGAAGGTGGTGTGCACGTTGGAGCCGGATGCACGGAACTGGCCCGCGTCCGCGGTCAGCAGCATCACATCGGTGTCCAGGGTGTCCAGGTCACCGATGAAGTGCGGTATGCCCGACGGGTCGATCAGCTTCGCTTCGTCGCCCATCGTCACCGGCCCTTCGTGCGGTGGCCTGCCTCACCCACACCGGGCATGTCCACCTTCGGTTCCTTGGCCGCCTCGTGCTGCGCGTTCGCGGCGTGCTCGAGGTCACCGGCTATGTAGCAGCGGGTGGCCTGGTCCGCTCCGTGGAGGGAATTCGAGGTGCGCTTGGCGATGTACACCAAGTCCCGGCTCCAGTGCTGCATGAACTGGCCCAGTGCCGAGCCGACCAGCCCCACCGTGCTGGTGTACGGGCCGTACTGGCTGGTCAGCGTCCCGGCTGCGGAAGCGGCCTCCTCCAGGTTGCTCTGCATTGCGCTGCCGGCGTCCGCCATGTTCTTGGCAGCGGTGCCGCAGTTGCCCAGCACCTTGTACACCCCAACCGGGTGAATGTCCCACCCCGTCACGACAATCCCCTCATCCCCGTATGCGCCTGCTGGGCGCGTCGTCCGCCCGCCAAGTCCTTTCGTGTCAGCCGATGTTGTCGACAGCCGCCTTGGCCTTGGCGAGGGTGGCCTGAGCGGTGCCGTCGTTCTGCTCCAGCGTGTTGCGGACCAGACGGATGATCTCGCGCACCTCGGACGCGGCCCGGTGCCAGCGGACCTCCTT
The DNA here is from genome assembly GCF_040298985.1 of Streptomyces sp. NPDC001093. NCBI lineage: Bacteria > Bacillati > Actinomycetota > Actinomycetes > Kitasatosporales > Streptomycetaceae > Streptomyces > Streptomyces sp. NPDC001093. The sequence continues at coordinate 15,185 of NZ_JBEPBF010000161.1, forward strand.
GCCGTGGTACTCGTCCGAGACACCGTCGGCCTGGAAGTCGGCCATCGCCGCCTTGACCGCCCGGTCGCGGTCGGTCAGCACGCGCTCCAGCTGACCGATGATGCCGGCCAGGCTGGTCTGCACGTCGGCGGAGGCGCCGGTGTCGTACGAGCGGCGGTCCTGGTTCTGAGCCATGATCAACTCCCCCTTGAAAACGGTGACCCAGCTGTGACTTGCTCTTCGAGGGCGGTTATCGCGCGCCGAAACGGGCCGCGTCGAAGTTGGCAACGCCCATGTTCTGGTGCGCGTTGTCGCCCAACGCCATGTCACCACTGCCGAACGCGGTGTCCATACCGGACTGACCACCCACGATCGCGCCAAGTGAGCCGTTCAGTTCTGCCGTGATCTCGTCGGCATGCGCCTTGAACGTGTCGAACGCGGCCTTGCCCGCTCCGTTGAACTTCCCCTCCAACGGCTCGGCTGCCTGGATCAGCAGCCGGATCAGCGTGCCCAGGTCGTCGCTTGAAGCGACGGTGCTCTTGCCGAGCTGCGACAGGGTCGTCGACCCCATGTCGAACTTCATCTACCCACCCCCGTAAGCGTGATGTCCGTGCGCAGAGACTGTTCAGTCGCCGCTACTCCGTCTCGCGACGCCCAGAACCCCGCAGTGCATCGAACATCCTCTCGCATCCTGCGTTGCAGGCGCAACGTGAATGAGCATGAGTTGGCGTGATCTGGTTCACGAGGCGGAGACGTGTGACAGAGCGGTCTGGCCAGTACGGATGGCGGCGGACTCAAGTCCAGCTTGCCGAGGACTGGCCGGTTGACGAGGCCCGGGTCGGCGAGGGCTTCTACTGGCCGACGGGCGTGTAGGCCGCCACCGGCCGGGACTTTCAGCAGTACCAGGACAGTCGAAGCGGCGCAGGCTCCGTCGTGGGCCAGTAGCGGCGTGATGTTCCACGTGAGAGGACTCGTGCATGAGCCACCCGGCTATGAGTCACCCCGCGATCCTGCGCCTTGGGCAGGTACTCGAAGCGCCGTTGCCTTCCGCTCCCTTCTCTGTTTTTAGGTAAGGACTCGCTAAATTGGTGTAATGTGAAACCATATTGAACGGCATGCAGGGTGCCGGTGTGAGATCTGTTGGTGTTTTATGTGTGTTGTCCAACGTTTGTGACGCTACGTCTTCACCTCGCAGTGAAATGACCATGCAGGTTCCGTGAACTTTCTATGAGGATGGTCACGTTGTTTCCAGACCTGACGCTGTTTTAGGGTCTCCGTCGACCACTTATTTTTGCTTTACATCTGTGCAGGGGGGACCGCAGATGTTGTTCCGTCATGCCGTCGCCCGTGCCTGGAAAGGAATTCGGGTGACTCCTCGTATGCGCAGGATGTTCCCGGTCGCGGGGGCTGCTGTTTTTCTGGCGATTGCGGGCACGCCGATGCTCGCGTCCGCCGATCCGCAGCCGACCGGGGGAACTGCCGGGGCCACGCCGCCGTCCGCGGTGGAGGACTACGCGTATCCGAACGCGGATCAGATCCAGAAGGCTCAGGGCATCAAGCTGATCAAGGGCGACGGGCACATCACCCTCGCCACGTGCGACGACTCGGCCCAGCAGATCAAGGTCCTCACCGTGCAGGGGCCCAGTGGCGACACCCAGGGCGCGTACTGCTTCAAGGCGAGCGCCAGGAGCGGCTACCTCTCCCTCGAACTGCCGCGGGTGTTCGCTCTGGAGACCGCCGACCACCCCATCAGTGCCGACTTGCGGCCGCAGGCGGATCCTTCGGCGCCGGTGAAGACCGTCAGCGTGGACAAGAACGGCTACCAGAGCGTGGGCGAGGGCGCGGCCGGTGGTGCGCCGTCCGTGCTGCTGGAGTTGCGGGTCACCGGCTGACCCGGGCCCGGCCTCTGCCTGCCCTCCCTCTCACCCGTTCTCGCATGACAGCAAGGAACCTTTTCATGTCCGGCTTTCATCCGCGCGCCGCGTGGACCGGCGGTCTGATCGCCGCCACCTCGCTGACCGCCGCCACTCTGGCCGTCACACCCGCCACCGCCGTATCCGGCCCGGCCGCTTCTGCCGCGGTCTCGGCCGCCACCGCCCGCCTCGATGTGGGTGGCCAGCGCGGCTGTTCGGCCACCCTGGTCGCCCCGCAGTGGCTGCTGACGGCCGCGAGCTGCTTCGCCGACACCACCGGCGGCACGCTCGCCTCGGGTGCGCCGAAGCTGAAGACGACCGCCACGCTCGGTGGCAGCGCCCAGCAGGTGGTGAACCTGGTGCCGCGCACGGACCGGGACGTGGTGATGGCCCAACTGGCCAAACCCGTCAGCGGTATCACCCCCGTCCCGGTAGCGGCCGCCGCGCCTGCCGCCGGGGACGACGTCCAGGCCGCCGGGTTCGGGCGTACCCACGACGAGTGGGTGCCCGACCAGGTCCACGCGGCCGCCTTCACCGTCCAGGACAGCGCCGCCACCACTCTCGATCTTGCCGCGAAGTCGGACGGTGCGGCGATCTGCAAGGGGGACACCGGCGGTCCGGTGCTGAGCACCACCGGAGCGGTCGTGGGCGTCAGCAGCCTGTCCTGGCAGGGCGGTTGCCTGGGCACCGACCCGGCCGAGACACGCGCCGGCGCGGTGGCGGCTCGGGTCGACGACCTGGCCTCCTGGGTCCAGCAGGTCGCCTACGCCCCTGTCTTCGCGGCCGCGCCGTGGAAGCACGCCGTGCAGATCACGGCCGGCTACTACGCGGGCGACTCCGCGAACGGCACCCGCCACATGGACCTGATCGTCGTCTGGGACGACGGCAAGGTCACCCTCTACCAGGGCGGTTACGGCAACGACCCCGCCCGTCCATTCGCCGCGGAACACCAGCTGCAGCCCGAGAAGAGCATCTTCACCCACGCCGTCAACGTGACCGGAACCAACACCGGCGCCGCCACCGATGGAGTCGTGGTGCGCTGGTCCGACGGTGAGATGACCCTCTACACCGCGGTCGACGCCAAGGGGTTCCACGGCGAGAAGCAGCTCGCCCCGCCCCACACCGCCGAATGGCAGAACGACGCCCAGCAGCTGACCGCCGGCCGCTTCACTGCCAACGGCCTGCGCGACGACCTGCTGGTGGCCTGGAAGGACGGCCACGTCTCCGTCTTCAGCGACCTGGCAGTCAACGGGCTGAAGAAGCAGACCCAGACCGTCGCCAAGAACAACACCTGGCCCTTCGCCGAGAAACTCGCCACCGGCTCCTTCACCGGCAAGACCACTGATGACCTGCTGGTGCGCTGGATCGACGGCGAGACCACCATCTACCCCGGCATGACCGGCAAGGCCCTGCCCGGCGAGATCAGGATCCGGCCCGCCAAGTCGGAGTGGAAGGACGCCGCCGTCGTCACCGCGGGCGCCTTCACCACCGCCAATGACGTCCTCGTCCGCTGGAACGACGGCCACGTCAGCCTCTTCACCGGCGTCGACGCCAAGGGCCTCCACGACCAAGTGCAGCTCGCACCCGCCGGCTGACGTGCCCGACGGCCTTTGACGAGGCGGCCCCGGTACGACCCGCGGGCCGCCCCTAGGCATCCCACGGCGCAGCGGCCGACGACCCATGACCACAGTCACGGCCAGGCCTGTGCACCCCCCGACAACCGAAGACACGAATCGAGTCCGCAGTGACACATCCACGCCGCCCTGGGCGCGTGGCAGCAGGGGCTCAGCGCGCAGTTCGCGTGCTGTGCCTGGGCCTGCTGCCAAGCGCGCTCGTCCTGGGCCTGCTGGGACCCGCGCCCATCCCCGCCAGAGCCGACGGAACCGGTCCGACCGAGACCGGTATCTCCGGTGCGCTCCCGGACACTGACCGCGCCAAGGTGGTACGCCTGTGGGAAACGGGCGGCCCCGGCGTACGGGCCGCGGCCGAAGTCGCTCTCGTCGGCAGTGACGACGACGTCAAGAACTTCCTCTCCCAGGCCTCCGACATCGCTGTCCAGGACGAACGGGTGACCGTCGCCCAGTTCGCCAGCGTCGGCGGTCTCAGCCTCCAGGACGCCGCCCGCAAAGCGCTCGACGGGACGCCGGACGACCTGAAGGCGTTCCTGAAGGACGGCTGGAAGCAGCCGCTGGAGCAGGACCAGCGGGTCCGCGTCGCACAGATCATCGACGCGGGCGGCCCGGAGGTGCAGAAGGCCGGCCGCGCCGCGCTCAACGGCACCCCCGATGACATCAAGACGTTCCTCGACAACGACCAGTACAACGACCGGGAACAGGACGAACGGGTCGAGGCCGCCCAGATCATCGCGGCCGGCGGACCGAACGTCCAGGCGGCCGGCCGCATCGCCATCAACGGCACCCCCGACGACATCCACGAGTTCCTCCAGGTCGGCCAGTACGTCTCCCGTGCCCACGACCAGGAACACGCCACGATCGCGCAGCTCGCCGACCAGGCGGCCAAGGCGGGCAAGCTGGCCGGGCAGCAGACCCAGGCCGCCAAGGACGCCTCCGCCCGAGCGGTGACCGCGGCCAAACTCGCCAAGCAGGCCGCGCAGAAGGCTGCCGCCGAGACCGAAGCCGCGCACAAGGACACCCAGCACGCGGCCGCCGCCGCTGCCCGCGCCGCGAGTGCGGCCAAGCAGGCCGCCACCGCGGCACAGACGGCGATCGACGCGGCCAACGCCGCCACCGACGCCGCCCGGGTCGCCGCCAATGCCGCCTCTGCGGCCGCGGCGGCCGCTGACGGTGCCGCCCAGGCCGCCTCCCAGGCCCGGGACGCCGCCGCGAACGCGGCCGTCGACGCCGGCCAGGCGGGCGCCGCC